>JASFWU010000156.1:0-6607 GCA_050049035.1 Akkermansiaceae bacterium
ATACTGGCCTGGTCTTCTTCCTCGTTGCCCGGCGGACGAACGTAGGATACCTCCATGAGGTAATCCTTTGAGGGGAGGGTCAGGTTGATCACGTAGAGGAGGAGAAACACCAGGAGCATGATCAGGAGGGCTACCACCACACTACTGATGGAGGCGGCTCTCTGCTGGGAGGCGATCTTTCGTTTGACTTCATTTGAAGCCCTTTTGCTCTTTCTGAACTTCGTGAGTCTTCGGAAAATTCTGGGGCGTCCATCCGGGGTAGTCCCTTTTGACCTGCTGCCGTTGGACGAAGCCCTCTCCCGCGAGGACCGTTTGGTCCGCACTTTCGTGGTTTTTTCCAGTTCCTCGGCCATCGTGCTGGTAAAAGATGAACCAAAATGCGGAACATTCCAGACCTGTCTTTCAACGATGAAGAGATCCCATTTGTCATGAATTTGGGATAAAGGCTTTCCACTCGGTTGAAATTGCATAAAATTGCACAAATGAAGTTGATCGCTATTTCCGCGTTTATGTTTTCCATCGCCTCCGGTGAGGTGGTTTCGTTGGGTGCGGGAAGTTACTCCAAAACGCGTCCCGAAGGTTGTGCTCCGCTGCCTGAAGAGATCTTTCGCGTCGATCAGCTGAAGGGGCCGGTGCCCACCAACCAGTGGTGGAGCTCTTTGGTGTGGGAGCGGTTTTCGCAGAATCTTTTCCCTCACCCGCTGGCCATGCTCTGCCACAAAGGAGGGCTCGCGGTGACCTATCCCGGCGCGGCCATCGTGGCTGCGGACAATGCCATCATGGGAGGAGGCCTCGACAAGCGGGGAGACTTTGTCATCGGACATTCGGCGACCGATGATTTTCCTGATGCGAAGCTGGCAAAGAGTTCGGCGTGGTTTGTCACTGCGGAGTTCCAGAAGGGCAAAGCAGTGATGCGTTTGAGCTTTGGACATGGTAGTCCGTTCGTCTTTGGGGAAATCGCCGGAGGAATGGCGCAGTTGAATTTTGCCGAGAAGCCCGTGGTTTGGTCGCAAAAAAAGAGCACGCTGGGCATCCGGGTGAGAGGGCGGAACTATGGACTCTTTGGCTCGTCAGGTTCGACTTGGAAGACGACTGACGATCTGTTGTTCGAGAACATAAACGGGCGGGGATACTTTTCGGTCGCGCTTTTGCCTGATGGAGAGCCGGCGACTCTCGCCCGTTTTCAGCGCTACGCGCATCAGCATGTTGTGGATACCGAAGTGGTGTCCGAGGTCGCGGGAGGAGAAGTGAGGACGCGTTATTCCGTAACGACCAAGGCCAAGGAAGGTGACGGCAAGGGATCGATCTTTGCGCTTTATCCTCATCAATGGAAATACCTCGCCGGCAAGGCAGGGTCGCTATCCTACCAATCGGTCCGGGGTGAAATGAAACTACTGGATGGGGAGTCGTTCGAAACACGGGTGCCCGTTCAAGGAGTTCTTCCGATGCTCCCCGCCGAAGGGATCGACAATCGCGAACGCCTGCGGGCTTACCTCGAAGAGGAGTCTGTGAAGAAGAAGGATGGCTTCGGCGATACCTATTGGGAAGGCAAGCACCTGGGGAAGCTGACCACCCTCAGCGGAATCGCGGAAATGATGGGGGAGAAGAAATTGCAGGATCGCTTTGTAAAGGAAATCCAAAACCGGCTGGAGAACTGGTTCTCCACTGATGGTGTCGAAAAGGAACCGTTCTTTTACTACAACGAAAAGTGGGGTGCTCTGATCGGATGTCGTCCCTCCTACGGAAGCGACTCACAGTTGAACGATCATCATTTTCACTATGGATATTTTATCCGGGCTGCCGCCGAGGTGGCTCGTCTCGATCCGCAATGGGCCAGGAAGTGGGGCCCGATGGTTGAGTTGCTCATTCGCGATATCGCGGCTTTCGAATCAGATGAGGCGCTGTTTCCAAAGCTGCGGGGGTTCGATCTTTACGCCGGACACTCGTGGGCTTCGGGCCACGCCAAGTTTGCCGATGGCAACAACCAGGAGTCGTCGTCCGAATCGATGAATGCCTGGTATGGCATGATGCTTTGGGGCGAAGCAACCGGGCGTAAGGACATCCGTGATTTGGGGGTGTTTCTTTACAACACGGAACGGACTGCGGTGGAGGAATATTGGTTTGATGTTTCCGGAACCAACTTCCCGGAGGCTTTCCCGCAGGAAGCTCTTGGAATGGTTTGGGGAGGGAAGGGTGCTTTTGCGACCTGGTTCTCCGCGGATATCGACTGCATCCACGGAATCAATTGGCTGCCCTTCACTCCCGCGTCAATTTACATGGGACGGCATCCGGACTACGTGAGACGGAATTTCGAGATGATCGTTTCCAAACGGAAGGAGGGGAAAGACTTCAACAACGGGTGGGGTGACCTCGTGGTGATGTTCAATGCCCTGAACGATCCGGACATGGCCGTTTCATACCTGAAGGCTCATCCATCCTGTAAGCTCGAGGGTGGAAATACCCATGCCTTCATGGACCACTGGTGTCATACTTTGAACAAGCTCGGTCGCAATGACTCGGGCGTGACCGCAGATCATCCTTTTACCAATGTCTTTGTGAAAGACGGCAAGAAGTCCTATGCGGTTTATGTCTTTGGAGATGACGGGAAGACCGTCACCTTTAGCGACGGATTCAAGGTCGAGGCCAAGCCGGGAATGACGGTGAAAACCCCGCCAAAGTAAAACCCTCCGAGGCGCTCGGCAAATCTAAGGGGTCGTCAAACTGGCACGCAGAACAAAGAAGCGGCTTACCCCGATCAACGAGTTGCTGCTTGTCAGTTCCAGGGAGTTTCCTCCGTCGATCGTGGTTGAAGAAACCACACTGTCATCACCGGGATTCTCCAAGGCGTTTAGCGCAAGGATTTCCAACTGGTAACCCAGACGTCCTGGGACAGTCGGAATGGAAAACGCGACGAAGCGTTGGCCAGGATTCCCGGGGTCTGGAAGGGTGGTGAATTGAATCGATCGCTGGCTGCCACCGGAAAGCGGAGAGGTGCCCATGATGAACTCAAACAGATTGGAGACGAGGTCTTTGTCCGGGTCGGCATTGGGGCCTGAGATTTCAGGGTCGTCCAGTTGGTCGGGTGAAAACTCTTCTGCGGCCCAGTCATCGTAGTCGAGCTCCACAGTGACAACGGTCAAGACCACCGAATCGGGGTTGTAAGTAATGTCAAACCCAGGTCCGCCGGCAGGAGGAGTGATCCCGGAGAAGGTGCCGGTCACGGAGGAGGTCGTCAAAATGGTAAAGGTCTGGCCGGGTTGGGGAATGGCTCCATCGATCAACTCGATCGTAAGCGTTCCACCAAGTTGGGCGTCTCCACTGACCGTCATCAGGTCATTGCCCGTTGGTGAAATTTCGATCGTGGTAGAAGCGGTCGCCCCCTGGTCAAGGTCACCGGTCAGGGTCAGGGTGCCAACCGAATTGCCGGGGGCTGCTTCTCCGTTTTGGGTTAGATCGACAAGGAACTCACCCGAACCGCTGAGAGTTCCGCCTGCCTTCAAGGTAAGCGTTGATGGAGCGGAGCTGCTGAGGAGGTCGAAAACGATTCGACCGTCGGTGTGGATCTGGTCTACTCCACTTCCGGTGGGGTCACCGTTGAAGATGAGCTGGGTGCCGGACTCGCTTCGGAGGGTTCCGCCATCAAGGGTGAGTATGTCGGGCCGAATGACGAGGTCTCCCTGGTTTGCTTGAATGAGACCTCCATTACCATCGAAGGTTTCGAGCGAAATCACATGGCTGCCACCGGCGGGATTGTTGGATCGCAATGTTCCTTCGTTCATCTCAAACACCTGCCCGGTATTCTCGGTAATCTCACTGATCGAAGCTCCTTCGGTGAGAGTGTAGATCCCGCGATTTTGAATGACCCTGCTTCCACCCCGGCATCGCAGGCTGGAACTCTGGTTGATCTCATTCCAGTTTGAGAGAGTGGAACTGGGAGCAAGAATCCGCCCGTTGAGTGGGCCGCCTATCGTCAGGATACCGGCCTCGGGAGTTTGTGGAAGGCCATTGGTGAAAGTGTCCGCGATGGTCCCGCGCACCCAGGTGAACTCTTCGTTATTTTGGAAGGTGGCGTCGATGGTGCCGTTGTCGATCAGCTGGGTTCCTCCGTTGGTGAAGGTCCCGGTGATTTCTCCACCGGTCTGACGGAAGGTGCCGACATTGGCGAGCGATTCTCCCGTGGCTCCCACCACTCCGCCCACCAATTCAAAGGCCGTGTCCTGCGAGCAATTGAAGCCGGTATTGCCATTTCCGGGCTCCGGTAACAGGGTCCCTCCGTTCATCCGGACGATGCCGTCGCCCCTTGCAAACAGGGTGGATTCCAGAGTGATGAGATCGTTCCCCGAGGTGGAACCGGCAAACACAAACTCCCCTCCGTTCCCAAGCTCGATGGTGGTGTCTCCGATCACCACATCCTCGGTGAAACGAATCACCGAAGGATCGTCATCAGTGGTGAAGTCCTGGTAGGACGATCTCATGATTCCTCCCATCAGGCGGACGTCGCGGCTGAAAGTCAGGCTTCCTCTCGGGACATCGGTGAGGGGCTGGTCGGAACCCGTCTGTTCGAAGATGACGTTGATCGATGCTGTGCCGTCATCCGGAAAGAGAAGGTGGGATTTGTTTTGAAACTGGAGCGAGGTGGGATTTGAGGCCGAACTGGTGATCTCGTCGAAACTGCCCAGAAGGATGGTTCCTCGGGTGAGGTTTCCGGCAGGTCCGCCAAGTTCGTCGTTGAGTAGGAGAGAGCCGTCCGCGATACGAATCCGGCGACCATCAAGTGTTGGGAAGTCAATCAAGCCGCTGTTGAGAAGTTGTCCGGGTTCCCCGGGTCCACCGATATCCCAAGTGTTGTCGAGGTAGATTTCGCCGCGATTGCGGAACGCTTCCGGTCCATAGAGTTCGGCCAAAAAAAGGTCGATCCGTCCGGTATTGGTCAGTGGGCCTGCGAGGCGGATCTCGGGCGAATTGTTGTCTGTCCCAAAGCGAAGCGGAGCGCTGTCCGAGAAGGCGAGCTCGGCGCTGGTGCCGGCCTCCACCACGAGGTCGGCCCCGCCTGACCGAAAGTGAATCAAGCCGGAAGTTTGATCCGATTGATGAATTCCTGAGAAAACATGGTTCCCGCTTTCAAACTCGATGAGGCCTCCTCCGGTAACACGGTATTCCACTCCGGCATAACTGGCAGGATTGGTCGAGCCTTGGGCAAACTCGAGAAGGGCATCGGCGTTTGTGCTACGGTCTACTGCAACAATATTGCTGATCTGGGTCGGACCAGTAAGGCGCAGGAAATCGTCGATGACCTCCAAACGACCGGTCGAGGTAAACGGGGCCGACAGACTGCTGCCGCCATTGGATCCATCTCCATTCTTCAGAAAGGTGCCGGCATTCTGGAAGAGATGACCACTCGCTCCGCTTGACGATTGGATGTTCGAGTTAAGGATTTCGTAGGTCGCACCCGATGCGTTGGTGAAGAGGCTCTGCGAATCGAGGAGGAGGGGGGATCCGCTTTGCAAAACGTAACCATTGTTTTCGAATTCGGCCTTGAGAACCGGGCTGCCAATCGTTCCCCCGATCGGGGCGCCGATGCGGCAGTCACCCCGGGTGGCGGCAGAGTTGGTGAAATCAAAAAGGTTACCGGTGTCCCAGTGGAATGCCCCGCTGTTGATGGTGGGAACAATGGAACTCGAGCTACCTCCGGCCATCACGAAAGGGGCGTCGCTTGCGAAGTCCAGTGTACCCCCTGAGAACCCGCCGAGGGATTGCAATAAGCATCCGTTGGGTGAAATCGCCGAGCTGCTGAGGGTCCCGGCAATCGATATTGGCCCGAAACATTCCACTCGTCCGTCGTTCTCAAGCGAGATTGCCGAGTCAACAAGGACACTGTCGCCGGAGAGGAGAAGGCGGCTTGAGGAATACAAGGTGGCGGCGTCAAAAAAGGCATCGAAGCCGGCTCCGAATCGAAGAGCACCACTGGTAACCCGGGCCAGTCCCCCGTCCTGGGTTTAATCCACCAGGATGTCGGAAAAGTTGGTTCCAGCGGTTTTTTCGAGGGTGCCTCCGTCGTTGGTGAGCTCGCTGAGACCGACGCCGATGGCTGACACTCCGGCATTTCCATTGAGGGTCAGGGAACCGGTGAAGTCGAGAGTGGAACCATCCTGGAGGCTGAGTCCAAGGGTGGTGGTGAGGTTGGTGGCATTGGCGGTGGCATTTCGCAGGGTGAAACCGGCAAAGCTACCCGTCATGAATTCAATGGTTCCGTTCTCCGCCCGGTCGTTGCCGGTTGAGGTGAGGGTTCCGGTAATGGTGAGAGTATTGCCATCCAAGCCCAGAACATGTCCTCCCATGGTCAGGCTTGAGAGATTGATCGACTGCCCGAAAAGAGAAGAGCCCACACTCGCTGTAGCGGTGGCTCCGTTGTCAGGAAAGTCAGTGGCCGGGTCCATGCCGGGCAGTCTCCAGTTCTCCGGATTGGTCCATTGGTTGTCCGTGACCGAGTTGTTGGTGAAGATATATTGCGCGTGGCCAAGGGACGCGCCGATCAGGGAAACAAGAAGGGGTCGTTTCATGGGTGCTTTGTTGAGTTCCTAACAAATAGCGAAGTGGCGATACGTGT
>JASFWU010000157.1:0-6589 GCA_050049035.1 Akkermansiaceae bacterium
GACCGGCAACATGAAGGCACAACTGGCGCTCAGAGCCGCCGGCAACATCACCACGACCGGATCGAGATCATTGGATTGAGCCACCGAAGCCAGGATGGGCATCACCAGAATTGTGCTCGCGGTGTTACTGGTGAGCTCGGTGAGAAAGGTCATGAAAAAACAAATCAGCAAAACCAAGACCGGAACCGGAAAGGTGCCCAAACCGGTCAAGGCACCGGCAATGACTTCGCTCAGCCCGGAATCCTTGATCCCGGCGGCGAGACAGATCCCACCGCCGAACAACAGAAGAACACCCCACGGCACGTCCTTGCAGGATTCCCAATCGAGCAGACGGCCTCCTTCCCCTTTACCATCGGGAATCAGGAAAAGAGCGATCACTCCCAGAAAAGCCACCGAGGCATCATTGGCTTGCTCCAGCCCCCACCAGGAACTCCACCCTCCGCAGGGCTCCAGCCGCGTCATCCAACCGAGGGCCGTGATGGAAAAAACAAAGAGCATGCGCCGCTCGGCGGGACGCCATCGCCCCGCCCCGGGGAGATCCAACGCCAACTCTCCTCCCAGGCTCCGCCCCAGCCAAAGCCACATCAAGGGAATCATCACCAGAACTACCGGCACTCCGAAAGACATCCATCGGCTGAAGGACATCACCTTGCCCGTGGCCACTTCATACTGCTCGAGAAAGACGAGATTGGGTGGTGTTCCGATGGGCGACCCGAGGCCCCCAACGCTGGCCGAATACGCAATCGCCATCATCAGGGGCGCTGCCAAAAGCATTACCTTTTCATCCCGTCCCCCGCTTTGTAAAACCGCCAGCGCGATCGGCAGGAGCATCAGGACCGTTGCGGTGTTGGAGATCCACATACTGAGAACCGAGGACGCCAACATGAACCCGAGCATGAGAGCACGCGGTCGGATCGTTTCCTTCCCCTTTCCTCCACCACAAAGCCGGACCATGCCAATCGCCAGGCGACGATGCACCCCACTGTGTTCCATGCCTTTTGAGAGAAAGAATCCGCCCAGAAGGAGAAGAATCAACGGATGCCCGTAGCTCTGGGCCACCGTGGTTTTGGCCGGGAGCACGCCAAACAAGGGAAGCAAGGTGATGGGCACCAAGGAAGCGATAGGAATGGGGACGGCTTCAAACATCCACCAAAGTGCGGTCACCACGGTCACGCCAAGAGTGATCGCCGCGTCTCCCGACAATCCACCAGCCCGGCCCACACCAAAGGCCAGCACTCCCAGCAAGGGTGCCAACCAGCGCATGACGTTTGAGATTCTCATTCCTTTATGGTTGCCAATATTGCAGCCGCAAGGGGCAAGCATTCCGTCTCGAATGGTCTTTGCCAAGCACTCTTGATTGCAAGGCTCATTTCAAGCAGGCAGACTCAGCCCGTTGAAGACACCAAAGAACACTATCTGCGCGTTTCTGATTGTCCTCGCTGGAATCACATCGACCGATGCATCAGACTTCAACGGATCAATGTCGAGAGAAGTCTTGGAAGGTTATCTTTCACGTTCGGTCACTCATGCCGGGCTTTGCGCGTCTCATCCATCTCCGGCAACCGACAGCTTTGAAGACGATCTCCGTATGCTTGGCGAAATTGGCGCCAAGTTTGTTGGCCGGGCCGCCTTTGTTTGGGATCTTCCACCGAATCACGAGCAACACTTTGACCAAACCCGCAGCAGAGCCGCCATTGTCCACAAAAAGAACCCGAGCGTGATTTTACAAGCCTGCGTGTTTGAGGCGGTCTTTCCTGGTGTTGACCGAATCCCTGTTCCCTCGTGGATCTTCAAGGACTTTGACCTGCCCATTGAAAAACGGAACTTCAGGTATCGCGACATGCTCTATCGTGACGGCTCCAGGGTTGGTCAGTGGAGAAAGGTTGGTTCCGTTCCTGACATGAGCCAGCTCGAAACCCGCCTGTGGTTTTACTACCGGGCATGCCGCTATCTTGAGTGTGGCATGGAAGCAATTCACTTCGGACAAGTCATGATCATGAACGAAGCTGATCCCGGGCACGCTCACTGGATTGATCTCTTGGAGCGGGTCCGGGCATTTGCAAAAAAGAAGGCCCGGCGTCACTTTGTCTTGTGCGATGCCCACACTCATGGATTTGTGGAAAACGGAAAGCTCCTTTTTGATTTCCACTCGTTCCCCCTGCGAATTGACGAAGGGAAACAAAAACCAACTCAAGGAATTCTGGCACGACACGGTGCTGGAAAAATCTACGGTAAGAGCAAAGGAGGAATCTCCCCGAGTGGCTGGAAGTGTGAATCACTCCCCTATCTCGTTGAGTTCGACAACTGGGGATACAGTGGTCGAGGCGGAGAAAGCGTTGGGGGAATCTGGGTGTGGGGATATGACGAAATGTCCTGGTTTGCTCATCAAAGCGCAAAGGACCGTGGGGAATGGCTTCGCTATGCCGGCCACTGGTTGAAGCAGCACGACCCAAATGGCTTTCTCCAGATCCCCACCCGTCGCAAACTGGCCGCACCAGTCGAGGGCAACCTTCGGATGTTTCACGCCAATCGAAAATCAAAGGCCTGTCCTGGTGGATTCGGACTGGAATCAGCCATCGGCGAAATGTGGAAACCTCGGCAAGGCAGATCTAAAGAGAGGAACAAGGGCACCTAAGCTTCGATCAACCGAGACCACTCTCTTCTGGACAAATCACTCCTCGATTCAACATTCTCAGTGTTGTGAGAATCAAAGAAGCGGCCTTTATTTTTCTCGCCTCCATCTTTTCACATGGTCAAGAGACCATTGAACTTGGACAAGTCGAAACCGAGCAAACCAAGGCATCCCGTCAACGCCACGAGGACAAACTCAACCCTACCAAGGACGGCTGGGATACCGAGGCATTCGCCAACCAAGCGCAGGCCAAACTAAACCTCCTCGGGGAACTCCTTTGTGATCCGGACAATCTCAAACCCAGCACCCTTGAGGATCTCGTTTCTCCTTCCGGTAAAACCAACCCGTTGTTTCCGAACGATCAGATGCCGGTTGTTTTCGAAGGCCCCCGACTGACCGTGCAGCGTTTGGCGGAAGATGCAAAACTGCCTTTGGAAGCATCTCCCTTCGAGGAGCTCAAACAACTCTCCAGTCGATTTCAAACACCGCGATTCAAATTCAAGCTCTTCAAGGTCGAACTCCTCTCCGAAGAGCGCACCCGGACCCGACAGTTTCTCGCACTCAGCGATGAACAACATGAACTAAACGCCACGTGGTCGGTGGTCTGGGACAACAGATCCCTCACCATTCAATCAATCGTCCTTCTCGAGTGCGAGTGGGTTGAGCGTCGCGCCTCCGAAACCCTGATGGTCGATGCGACCAGCTCCTTGCTGGAGGAACGGGCTGATCTCACCGACCACCTCGGCCACGGGATCAACCACTGGCAGAGCCGCGTTGAGAAGATCCTCTCCATACACTACTTTGGCCACAACGGTTTGGCGATTGGTGATGTCAATGGCGACGGCCTGGATGACCTATACCTCTGCCAGGCGGCCGCGATTCCCAACAAACTGTTTCTTCAGCAGAAGGATGGCACAACCCGTGAAGCAGCCGCCGATTGTGGAGTCGACTTCCTCAACGCCTCGCGGGGCTGCCTGCTGGTCGACCTCGACAACGACGGCGACCAGGATCTCGCTCTCACCACTCCAATGGCGACCCTGGTTCTGGCGAATGACGGCAAGGGAAACTTCTCGCTTGTCCAATCCATCGATACTGCCAGCGGCGGATACTCCCTCACCTCGGCGGACTATGACAACGACGGTGATCTCGATCTCTACGTTTGCGTTTACTATCGGAAACCCGGAGACGCCTCCGCCCTTGCCTATCCCATCCCCTACCACGATGCCAACAACGGTGGGAAAAACGTCCTTCTCCGGAATGACGGGATGAAGTTTGTCGATACCACCGCCGAAGCCGGGCTGATGATGGAAAACGAGCGATTTAGCTTTGCGGCTTCCTGGGAAGACGTCGATGCGGATGGCGACATCGATGTGTATGTGGCCAATGACTACGGCCGAAACAATCTCTACCGAAACCAACTGAAGGAGACGGGAAAGGCCACCTTCACAAGCGACGCGGCTGCGGCCGGAATTGAAGACACCTCCTTCGGAATGTCGGTCTGCTGGGGCGATGCCAACGGAGACGGCTTCATCGACTTGTACACTGGCAACATGTTTTCGGGCGCAGGCAACCGCATCGCATTTCAGGATCGCTTCCAGCAACATGCTCCCGGCGTCATTAAGTCGAAGCTGCAACGCACGGCCCGAGGAAATTCGCTCTTTCTCAATCAAGGCAACGGGACCTTTGAAGACATCACCATGTCTTCAGGTGCGAGGCAGGGCCGCTGGGCCTGGGGCTCGATTTTTGCAGACCTCAACAATGACGGACTGGAGGACCTCGCCGTTGCCAACGGCTTTGTCACCGGCAAACGAGAGGACGACTTGTGAAGTTTTCTCTGGCGACAGGTCATGTCGATCACTCCTGACAAGGCTCCTGAAACCCTCCTGGCTTCGGACCCCAATGCACTCTTTCTCAAACGAACCGACGAGATCAACGAGTTGCTGGACAGCGGTGCCTCCCTGAGCGGACACGAACGTAATTGCTTCTTCCTGAACACCGGTGAAGGCAGGTTTGCAACCGCTTCTGCGACCAGTGGATTTGACTTTTACGACGATGCCCGTGCGGTGGTTCGAACCGACTGGGATCACGATGGCGATCTGGATCTTTTCTTTGCCAACCGAACTGCACCCCGGCTTCGATTCCTGAAAAACCACGGGACGAGTGAAAACAACTTCGTCGTCGTTCGCCTCACCGGGACCAGTTCCAATCGAGACGCCATCGGAGCCCGGGTTGTCGTCAAGTCCGGCGGCAAAACCATCCTTCGCGGCCTGCGGGCGGGGGAAGGATTCCTCGGACAATCGAGCAAATGGCTTCACTTTGGACTCGGTCAGTCCAAGAGCATTGATTCACTCACGGTCTACTGGCCAGGTGGAAAACCCGAGACTTTCTCTGGTCTCAAGGCAAATGCCTGGTTCGACCTGAAGCAAGACTCCGGGAAGGCCAGCGAATGGACTCCTCCGAATCGTACCATCAAGCTGCCCCCGAAGACATTTGAGCTCCCCGTGCCTACCGCCCGTGCGGCGGTTCGCCTCTGCGCTCCCATGCCCATTCCGCAGATCGACTTTCTTGACTCGAGCGACAAAAAACAGGCCATTATTCCCAAGCAAGGACGCCCCCTCTTCCTCACAATCTGGGCCAGCTGGTGTCCCGCCTGCGACGCCAGCTTTACCGAGCTCGCAAAGAACTCGGTGAAGCTCGAACAGGCCGGCATCGACACCCTCGCACTTTCCGTGAATGGACTTGGCGATGGCGATGACTCCACTTTCGCCCAAGCGAAAGCCTACCTCAAAAAACACCAGATTCCCCTCACCCACCACCGCGCTCATCCCGATCTCCTTCATCAGCTTCAGCTCATCGCCAATCGCATTGTCGCTCAAAACGAGCCGCTTCCACTTCCCTCCGGTTTTCTTTTGGATCCCGCAGGCCGGGTCATTGCCTTTTATCGAGGGCCGGCTCCAATTGAACATCTCATCCAGACCGCCACTGCGAAGCCAAAGGATGCGCAAGCTCATTTTCAAGCAGCCCTTCCTTATCCCGGACGCTGGCATGGCCTACCCCGCATCCACCCGGTCGACAAACTGGTCAACGAGTTCATCGATGCCGGTTTCTTCGATGCCGGACTTGAGTTTGCGAAGGCCCAGAAAAACGCCTTCCCGAGCATCGATGCATACGCCGAGGTATTTTCGCGAGTGGGCAATCGTTTCGCTGACCAGGGCAAACTGACAACAGCCATTGCCTTTTACCGGAGCTCCCTTGCGCAGAATGACTCCTCAGCCATCGTCCATTTCAACCTCGCCCTCGCTCTCGAGCGACAAAAGAGAATCCCCGACGCCCTTGCCGAGTATGAGCGGGCGATCTCACTCGACTCCAAAATCACCGTTGCCCATCTCAACCGGGGAGCAATCCTGAGTGGCTCGCCCGGCACCCTAACCCAGGGGATTGCCTCCCTCCAGGAAGCAGTGCGCCTCAATCCCAACCTGGCCGTTTCACATTACCACCTTGGCTTGGCCCTCGAACGCGGCGGGCAATTCCAGCAAGCCTTCCAATCATACCGGCAGGCCAACCTGCTGGCGCCGGATCATTTTGGGAATGCCATGCAACTCGCGCATCTCTATGAACGCTCCGGCCAAATCGAGAAAGCCCTCCACGAGTATCAAAAGATTGCCGCCATTCATCCCAAGTATCCTCAGGTGTTTTTCCAATCCGGCCTAGCCTCGGAACGGCTCAGACGACCGAAGCAAGCCAGGGATTTTTATCTAAGGGCTCTGGAACTCTCACCCAAATACCTCCCCGCGCTCAACAATCTGGCCTTTCTTCTCGCGACTTCACCTGACGTCATTGATGCAAAACAAGCACTCAACCTTGCCACCCAGGCAGCTGGTCTCACAAGAAGGCAGAACCCCGCCATTCTCGACACCCTGGCCTCCGCGCAGATCGCCAACAAGCAACACGAAACTG
>JASFWU010000158.1:0-6517 GCA_050049035.1 Akkermansiaceae bacterium
AGTGGGCGCGGCTGGCCTGCGGGGATTTTGGGTAGCGTTTGCAGGTGAGCTGAAAGGTGCGAATGGCTTTCTCTTTGTCCTTTGCTTCCTCGTAGGTGAAGCCAATCTGCAGGCTCGCTTCAGGCGCTGACTTTTCAATCACCTTAATCTGGTTGTAGAGGATGATGGCTTCCTTTTGTTCGCCCAGGCGACGATGGCAGCTGGCAATCGCGAAGTAGTTGGCAGGGAAACGGTCGACCTGACGGTAACAGGAGATCGCTTTACGCAAATCCGAGAGCTTTTCGTAGCAACCCGCAATGGTCCAGAGATAGTTGCCGGCCTGATCACCATCGATCTCGATAAGCTTGCGATAGACCTCGATGGCTTCTTTGATTTTTCCCTCCTCTAGATCCATCGCAGCGATGTTGGTGAGTCCGGCGACCTGGTTTTCAAATTCCGCATAGATCCGGCGGGCTTCATCGCGTTTATCACGCGACTTGTACCATTCGGCCATCTTGCCTCGCAGGCCGTCATCCATGCCGAAGCGCTCTCCAATCTCGCGGTAGACCTTCATCGTCTCACTGGGGCGACCGAGGGTGGTATGAAGCCCGGCGATTTCGTAGAGAAACTTGGTCGCGAGTTCGGTTCGGACTGTCATTTCATGGCGAAGCTCGGCAATGAGCTGGTCGCCAAGTTTGAGAGCGGCGGGCTTTGTCTTGGCCTCGCGAAGAAGATGATTCACCGTTTTGAGTGAGAGACCGTAGACCTGATCGAAGAGGGCAGGGCCGGTGTAGGTAGTGGCCAGGGCCTTCTTTCCTTCATCAAGTTTTTGGGCGAAGCAATGAAGCTCTGCCAGTTCGTGACAGGCTTTGATACAGGCATCTTTTGAGACCTTGGTCCGCTCCAACTTGAAGGTCATCTCGTTGAGGATGGAAAGGCGCTCTTTCATGTCCTGATGAAGACGGGCATAATGAAGGAGGTCCTGTCGGGCTTTGATCGCGATCTCGTGATCGGGGTATTCCTTGATCAGAAAACGAAAGGATTTTTGGGCATCCTTGACTTCTCCCATGGTGCGATAGGCACTGCCCATGCAGTAGGCCGCGATGGTGGCCTCGCGGGATTCGGGCCAATAGTCGATCACCGATTGAAAACCCTCACGTAGTGCGGTTTTGGGCTTCTTAAGCTTCATCATGGTGTGGCTCCACATCAATTGGGCATACGGTGCACCGGGGCTTTTCTCATAAAGAGTCAGAAATTTTTCGTACTCAGCCAAAGCGATCTTAAAGCTCCCTTTGAGAAAGTGCTTTTCGGCAATCTTGATTTGATAACGTTCGACCTCGCGCATTTTCTTGAATGTCGCTTCGTCGATTTGCTGGAAGGTCGTTAGGGCGGCTCGTGAGAGAATGGTCCCCAAAAGGAGAATGGTAATGGTTCGCAGAAGCATGATTACTTTTTGGTTCGTTCCAGCCACTTGTTGTATTCGGCGTGGGCATAATAGATGATATTGACTCCGAGTTGGTAGCTCGATTCCCAGACCTCGCGGGAAACACCGGAGTGTCCGTCGGCCCAGGCGTCGCCAATATCGCCGGGATGATAATAAGCCACAAGGCGACCGTCGACAACCCAGCCGAGGGCATTCGACCGGCCGTGAGGAGCCACGATGGGGAGTTTTGGGAGGGGGTAGGGAATCCGGTGAATGGGATGGTCGAGATACACCGAGATCGGCTCGATGCGCGGCAGGATCTGCTTCATCATTCCGACAAACTGGCCTTCCCAGCCGGAGCTGCCGCCGTTGTCGCCAAAGAGCATGCCATGGTGCTCCAGGAGATACTTACGAAGGGTATCTCTCTCCGACTTGCTGACATTGATCCCTTGCTGACCGGTCATGTAGACCATCGGGGGACTCTTGCGAGGAGGGAAACTGCGGAGGCGCCCGATCGCCATGGGCTCGGGGCGATCGCTGACCGGGTGACCGGTGCGAATGCCGTACTCGGTGAGCAGATTCAAATCGGCTCCCCGATCCATGTCCTGCTCCCAGTCGCCTCCATCGTACTTGAGTCGAATAAAGCGGACTTTACCACGGGTGGTACCCGCTGAAAATCCGGCGCCATTGCCTTCTCCCTGTCCAATCTTGTAAAGGTGCTCGGTGACTTCGAGGACCTGGAGCTTGACGTCGTCAATGGGTGGGGGATTGAAGAGAACGCTGCTGTAGGGGTTAATGACGAACTTCTTGTTGATGACCTTCTGGATCTTCACCACCTGTTTCAACTGTGCTTCTTCGCCACCACCAAGGGGGGATTCGTACATGCTGCATCCGGTGAGACGGCTGAGGAGAATCGCGGCGAGCCCGAACAAGAGAATGTAGCTGACAAGAGTCAGCGTGGATTGCCGAAGCTTTTGGTTCTTTCTTCCAAAGTACCAAGCGGCCAATTGACGGGGATCCCAGCTTCGATGGTTTTTTTGAGGAGGAGTGACCCGTTTGCTTTCACGATCCATCCACCAAACCACCCAGGCCAGTCCGATAAAGAAGGCTCCGGCGGTGCCGATACCGGTGATGGATGAGGAAAGAGCGTAGTTGTGACCAAGGAGGGGGAGATGAATGCAAAGCTGCCACAAGGGAATGTAACAGGCGGTCAGAATGACCCTTCGCTTGAGTTTGGATGAGTGACGATGACGGCGAATCCAATAAATGCTGACTGGCAGAGCGATGAAGAAGCCGACGGCCAGCTCAGTATTGCTCAGGTAGAAGAAGGCTTTGGAATCGAGCCAAAGGAGAACCCAGACGACGAGATAGGCCAAGGTCAGCGGGACCGGCCGGAGGAATATCCGGCGGCAGGTGGATCCCAGCGTGGAGGCCTTCGACATGGGTTACTCGTCCAGGAAATTTTCGTTCGAGTTCTCGAGAGGGTTCTCGTTGGGGGGAGCGGTCAGAACCTCATTGACGCCAAGGGTCTTCGGGGCCAGGTCCACTGGTTTTCCTTCGGGAGCGGGCGTGGGTTTGGCCGGGATTGGCTCGGGAGTTGGAGCAGGTGTGGCTTCCTCCGCCTTTACTGTTTCGGCGGGTTCCGGCTTCTCGCCAAAATAGTAGGGAGCAGCGGTGAGTGCGACGATAGTGATGGCGATGATGATGGTGGAAAGCACGATGGCCCGGAACAGTTGGCTGGAAGCCACGACACCGAGCATCTCCTGGGGCGAGCGGCCCTTGAGTTCGCGAAGGAATTCTTGCAGTTCCTTGACGGTGGCGCTGGAGTTTGCCCGGAGTTCACGGAAGTCGGCCTTGGTGCTGGCCAAGGAAGTACGATGCGAATCGGAGTTGTCTGGTGGAGTCATTGGTTTGCAGAGGGTTCGTCGGGTTCGAGAATATGGACAAGGTCACCACCCGCTTCGCTGATCGCGGCGATGACAGGTTCAAAGTGGCTGGCTTTCGCTTCCTTGTGAACTTTAAGGAAGACATGACGTTCTCCTGCCGGAGTGTCGCCGAGGATTGCGGCGAGTGAGCCCGCTAGCATGTCATTGGAGATTTCCTTACCATCGAGGTAGGTCTTGAAACCGACATCGATGGTCACACTGGCAAGGGGCGCCGCCACCATTTCGACTTCGGGGAGTCGGGCCGGCTGCCATTGCACATGGCTGTCGTCCTGGGCGCGGGCGAGAATGACAAAGAAGATAAGGAGCAAAAAGCCAATGTCTCCCATCGCGAAAGCGGGGATGGAGGCAGTCAGTCTTTTGCGTTGGATTTTCATTCGACGTTAATGACGCGATCGGCTTCGAGTTCAAGGGTGAGAACGCCACCGGCTTTCTCAATGACTTGCGAAACTTCGATCCAAAGGGGGTATGGAGTATCGGGCGCACTCTTCACGGTCACAATGCGGTCCGCTTCCCGTTCCTTTTCCGCGAGGGCCTTGGTGAGCCGGCTGGTGAACTCCGGGAGTTGGAGCGGACTTCCGTTGAGGACAATGCTCGACCGGGTGATCGAGACTTCGAGATTCTTGCTTTGTTCGCGCTTCTCGGTTTTTTCTTCTGTTTTTGGCAGCACCTGGGCGATCCCCGACTCCGGCTGCACAGCAGCGCAGACGAGGAAGAAGATGATCAGAATGAAGGCAATGTCCGAACTCGCACTGGCGGGCGGATCAACCAACAACTTGGTGCGTTTGAGTTTCATGAGCTTCCCTTGTCAAGAGTCAGGCGGAGGGAGACCACCTCGATCAGTTCGGCGGCCGACGATTCCACCTCGAGCACGAAATTGTTAATGAGACCGGTGAAATAGTTGAAGGCCATGTAGGCCGGAATGCCGACGAGCAGTCCGAAAGCGGTGGTGAGAAGTGCCACCCGGATTCCGGAGGCCGCGGCTTGCACGATGTTTTGTTGTCCGATGTTTGCTTCGATATCACCGAAGGCCACGATCATGCCCTGCACTGTTCCGAGGAAACCGAGCATGGGAGCGACCGACGCGATGGTGGCCAGAATGGGAAGGTGGCGCTCAAGAGTGGCGACGATATTGACGCCGTAGTTTTCCATGCTTTTCACGACTTGCTGCTCCATTTGCGCCTGATCGTAGTTGAGACGACGAAGGACGAGGTATTTTCGCAAACCGTTCGAAAGGATGGCGGGAACAGGTCCACGGGATTTATCACAAAGCTCGAGGGACTCCTCGACCTGGTCATTGGAAAGCAACTCAACCACTTCCTCACGGAGAGCATCCGAATTGGTGTCGAGTAGTTTGAGGCTGCGGTAGCGCTCGATGATGACGGCAAGAGTGAGGATGAGAAGGATGAGGAGCGGCCACATAAAGGGGCCACCTTCGAGAAGTAGTTTGAGGGCGCCGGTTTCAAAGAAGTCGGCGTTGGCGATGGTGAAGGTCATGAGGTTTATTCGTTGAGATTGGCTTCTTTTTCGAACTGTGCGAGCAGTTCGGGAAGGGCGAGGCGGCCCCGGGAGTATTTCGCGGCATCGCTTTCAGGGAAGTCCCAACGGCAGCGGTTGTAGCGACGGAAGGCGTTGGGGATGTCCTTGCCCATGCGGTAGCTTTCGCCCGCCCAGAAGAGTGCCTGGGCCGTGAGTTCCTGTTCGGGAAAGCGTTTCACGAAGGCATCGAAAGCTTGTCCGCCTTTGGCATATTCCTCCTGCTTGTAGTGGCATTGGCCAATCCGGAAAGCCATCTTGGGCGTCCACTCGTGGTTGGGGAATCGTTCCAGGAATTTCTCACCAACCGAGGCGGCCACGGCATACTCCTCCTTGGTGTAAAAGTGTTCGTTGATGCGCAACATGACATTGGCAATGAGTGGGCTTTTTGGATAGGTGCCTGCGAGAGTCACGTAGGCTTCCAGCGCTTCATCAAGTTCGCCCGCTTCTTCGTGGCACTGGCCCAGCTTGTATTGGGAATCAGGCGCGAGAATGTGCTCGGGGAAGTTTCTCACAATGGACCCGTAGGCTGCAATCGCTTCGTCCCAAGCTTCCATTTCCTGGGCGAATTGCCCCAGCAGGTAGGCGACGCGAGGGGCATACTTGGGATTCGGATAATCGTCGCGCAACTCCCGGAGAACGCGACGCCCTGATTCGAGGGCTGCCGCCGCCTTCTGGTCTTGCTTGAGTTTGCGCTGGCTTTTGAAGAGCTCGAAGTAGCTCTCGGCAATGTGGAAGCGCGTTTGAATGGCGAGGTCTTCGCTTTTGTAAATTTTACTAAACGCGGTCATCACACCGTCGGTGCCCACCGCCACCGGAATCATCTGTTCGATAATGGGTTGCCCGTCGGGAGTTTGAATCACGTTGTCGAGGTAGCCCACCCGGATTTCGTCTCCAAAGAAACATTCGATCTTCCCTTCGAAGTTACCGGAGGTCGGTTTTGGCTGCGCTTGCAGAGGGAAAGAGGAGGTGAAGACACCGCTGTGGGAAAGGGTTTCTTCCAGCTCGATCGTTTCGTCTTCGCCACTGGCTGTCACGACCCTCACCATGGCGCGATCTCGCTTGTCTGATTTGTCGAGGTCAGGGTCTTCGAGACGCAGGAAGATTTTCTTGCCGACGTGAACCAACTCGGCGGGCTCAAGATACTCCTCGTCGGTGATGGCAAGGGTGGCAGCTGAAAAGAGCGCGGCGTTGGCTGGTAACTCTGCGGTCGATCCGTCGGGACGGTATTTGTCGGCATACTTTGCGGTCAGAGTATCGGATCCGATTACGTTGAGCACCGGTAGGCCGGCACTCTTGGGGCCGGAGCCATCATCGAGCGCGGAGGGGTCATCCTTTTCAGGGAGGATGACGCGACCGAGTCCGCCTCTTGGAATCTCGCCATCCTCGGGAATGATCCCGGCATTGGCAGGGGATCCGAGGAGCATGGGAACCTGTCCCACGAAACGTCCTTCGAGCAGAGCCGGGTTCCGGGCGTCGGCGAGTGATTCATCGACCGGAGCAAGCGATCGGGAAAGGACGCACTCGACTTGGATCGTGGCACCTTGGCTGGTGATCAAATCGACAATCACGGTGCTCTTGGAATCCTTCGCTTGATCCGGGTCGATAACCTCGACGGAAAGAGGAAGC
Organism: Akkermansiaceae bacterium; assembly: GCA_050049035.1. GTDB lineage: Bacteria > Verrucomicrobiota > Verrucomicrobiia > Verrucomicrobiales > Akkermansiaceae > SW10. The sequence continues at coordinate 6,511 of JASFWU010000158.1, forward strand.
CGGTATT
>JASFWU010000159.1:0-6508 GCA_050049035.1 Akkermansiaceae bacterium
ATCGACCCGGGCCTTGCCCTTGATTTGACCATGCAGACTTCCGATGGCATCCCGCGTGTTGCCTTCGAAATCCCACCGTGCGATCGGCTTCAGATCAACCGGCTTGGCCTTGCCTTCGGACGCCTTGGCATTCCGCCGATCGACTTCGGCTTGCAGCCTGGCTCGCACCGGAGCGACCACCTTCTCGCGGATCTCTCGTACTTGGGCCAACTCGCGTTCAAGCTTCTCGTGTTTGGCAATCAATCCGGGCGAGTCATCAGTCGCCTTGCCGTTCAGATACGTCAGGCAGGCTTTCATCTCCTCGTCGGTCGCCTGCCGAGCATAGGCCTGTAGAAAGAAGTGATTGATGCGATCTTGGTCCGTGGCAAGTTCCTTCATTCCCCTCACCCGGCCACTCCACTTCCGGGCCGCCTGCTGGACAGTTGGGCCGTTCATCAACATGAGGGACTGGGCCGGAACATTGGTCAGATCCCGCGTTCCCACGGTAGAGGTCGGGATCGGGTAGTTGAAGGCCTTCAGGAAAGGGTCGAGACGATTTCGTTTTTGACTTTTGTATACGGCACGTTGCCCGACTCCGTTTGAGGAAACAAAGTTAATGGTATCGAAAATGGCTTCCGCATCGAGACGACGGGGCGTGAAGTAGGCGAGAAACTCGTTCGCCGAGTCCTTTCCGGCATTCTTCTTGGGTTCGATGCTGGCAGAGCGGAAGGTCCGGCTGAGCACCAACTGACGAACGGTTCGTTTCATCGACCACCCGTTGTCGCGGAAGTCGGCGGCAAGATGATCAAGGAGCGCGGGATGGCTGGGCTCTTTGCCGAGCCTTCCGAAGTTGTCGGTCGATGGCACGAGTCCGCGACCGAAGACATGATGCCAGAGACGATTCACGATCACGCGTGCTGTCAGGGTGTTTTCTCCGCTGACCAGATCATCGGCGAGTTCACGTCGCCCGCTGCCCTTGCCTGTGTATTTGCGATTTGAAAACACCTCGAGGAATCCTCGTGCCACCGGTTCCTCCTCGTCCTTGTAGCTACCGCGTGTGAGGAGCGGCTGGTCCCACGGCTCGCCTTCAAGCAAACCAGGAGCCCGGACCGGCGACCTGATTTCACCCTCAAGCTTGCGGTATTTCTCAATCAGCGTTTTCACTTTGGCAGGCAAGCGATCCACCTCCTGGGAAAGGAACTCCCGGCTCACAAATGCATTGAGCAAGAGGGCCTCCGCATCGGTGATCGCACCTTTTTTCCATCCGGAAAGCGCCTTCGTGAGAGAGAGTTTGTAGAATCAGAGAAGCGACTCCTCATCCTCGATGCTGTCCAAATTTCCGGGCAAGGCGACAACCGGGGCACCCAAAACCTTCATCTGCTCATTGCCTGCATAGACTTCGAAAACACCAAACCATGAACGCTCGGTTCCTCCGCCCCGATAGGTGGAGTCGCGACCAGTGTTCACATGGTAATAGCCTTTCTCACCGTTCCAGTATTTGTACTTGTTCAGATTCACCCATCCCGCCCGGGGCTTCAATCCGGGCGCGGGATGCAGTCCGCCGTGGGAAAGCGGATAGGCGCGCATGGTGAACCGAACGATCGATCCTTCGCCCATCGCCCGAATGGCGTTTCGCTGCCCCTTCGCCAGGTGATAGACCGAGTTCAAGGTCGCGCTGTGCTTGTCGGAGATCAGGTGCGAATAAACTCCCCGCGGGTAGATCCCCCGGAGCGCCTTCTTCCCATCGATCGACACGGCGAAAGAACCTGCCGGACTCACTTTGTCTCCCAGACCATTCCCGTCCTTAAACCAGCGATCGTAGGTCGCAGGGTCGCGCAGGTCGGCATAGAAGGTCGCCCTCTCGGCAACCCCGGCGTTGTGCTTCAAGGCCGCGTCATACTCTCTTTTCATCGCGAGGAGAGTGTTCTTCACCGCCGCAGGCTTCTTGCCTCGAAACCTCGCCCACGCTGCCAGCGGATCATTCGATGGGACTTTTTCAAACCGCGCCACTCGAAGCTTTTCGATCGCCCCCTCCACCTCCCCGGCCCAATGATCGGCAAGACTCAGGCGGATCTCATCCTTGAGTTTGGAGAGGGCATCAACGTGAAGTTTTTTTAGTTTCGGAGAATCGACATTCACAATCGCAGGCCGACTGCTCGTCATGATCCCATACAGCTTGTAAAAGTCCTTTTGGCTGACCGGATCGAACTTGTGGTTGTGGCAGCGCGCGCACGACACGGTGAGCCCAAGCGTCGCTTTTGAAAGCACATCGATGGCGTTGTCGGTGAAGGTGATTTGCTCGTCGTAGGCATCGGTGACCCCAAAACCGTGCGGGACCATTCGCAGGTGGGCCGGTCCAATCGCGGACTCGTTGAGGCCCAGCTGATCGTTGATTCGCGGCTTCTCCAGCAAGTCCCCCGCGACGGCTTCACGCACAAGTTGGTCATAAGGCACATCCTCGTTGATCGCACGAATGACATAATCACGGTAATGCGTGGCGTAGGGTACCGCGGGATCTCCTTCACTCCCGTAGGACTCCGCATAGCGAAACCAATCGAGCCAATAACGCCCCCATCGTTCGCCATAGCGTTTGGAATCCATGAGCTCGTCAACAAGCTTTGCGTAGGCCTCATCGCTTGGATTCGCGACGAAGGCCTCCACGACGTCCGGCGATGGCGGGAGTCCGGTCAGAACCAAATGAAGCCTGCGGACCAGCGCGCCCGGGTCAGAAACGGTTTGAGCGGCGAGACCATTTTTCGTCAAGCGGGAATGAACGAAGCGATCGATCGCGTTCCTCCCCCACTCCGGATCATTTACCGGCGGCGGGGTTGGCTTCTTGATCGGTTGAAAGGACCACCACTCGGCGCGCTTGTCACGCACCGCGTCCCAATCGACCTGGCTCTCAAGCTCCTCTTTGGTGGGTTTCTTGCCCCGCGGATCGGGCGCTCCCATGCGGATCCAGTCTTCAAAGTTCTTGATGATGACGTTGGCTAACTTCGGCGCCTTGTCAGGCATCGGCTCGTAATCTTCGGCATGCCGGATGGCCTGAATCAGCGGACTCGCCGCCGGATCTCCGGGCACGATGATATCCGCCTCGAGCAAGGCGGTGCGATAATCCAGAGCAATCTTTCCCTTCTTCTTATCGACGCTGTTATGACATTCGTAGCAGCTCTCCGCGAGGACCGGGCGAATCTTCTTTTCGAAAAATTCGACCTCGGACGGTGTGAGTTCAGCAGCTGAAAGGAGAGCGCCAAGCAATGACGCAAGGAATGACACCAACGATATTCTTGCTGAGCAAGTTTCGTGAAAGGCGCTTCGCTGGATTCGTCTTCTCATTGTGAAAAGCATGGACCTGATTCGGTTTTTGATCTTGAAGAAACACGGCAATATTTTGAACATTTGCGCCAAAGACGTGCCGAACACCGAAGAAAACCCTCATTTTACGGAAAGTGACTCAACCCGCTTTCTGGAACGCATCCGCCCGGGAGATTTCTTCGTGGATCTGATTGAACGGATCCCCGGGGTGAACTTTTTCATGAAGGATGTTGAGGGGCGAATTGTGCATTGTGACAACGGGTTCGTCGAAATGCTGGGATGCCAGCGCCGGGAAGAAGTCCTGGGATATCGCGATCCCAAGTTTTCTCCTCCCCACATTGCCTCGGTGTTCATGAGGGGCGACCAAAAAGTCATTTCCACCGGAGAGCCCCTACTGGATCAATATGAGTTGGTGGCGAGGAAGGACTTTCAACTCGAGTGGTATGTCACTCATAAGTATCCGGTCAGAGATGCTGAGGGAAAGATCATCGGAGTCGCCGGCATCAACTCATTGGTGCGGGAGGCTCGCCGAGGACCCTTCACCGACGATCGGCTCAACAGAGTGATGGAACACATCCGTCAAAACTACACCCAATCACTCCCGGTTTCAGTGCTCGCTGACTGCGCAGGAATGAGCCGGAGGTCGTTCGAACGTCTTTTCCGCGAAGAGCTGAATTGCTCCCCCAATGTTTATCTGAAGCAAGTCAGGGTCAATGCGGTGTGCCGGAGCCTCCTCGACACCGGTCTTTCCCTGGCCGAAATCGCGATCGGTTGCGGCTTCGCTGATCAAAGTCACATGACGCGCGAGTTCCGGAAACTCATCGGAATGCCCCCCCGGGCATACCGACAGCAGAGAATGGCGAACTGAGCCACACTCGATCATCAAGCGCAATGGACTCCTGCAGTTGACTCACAGACACTCCGAACGATCTACCTGATTGAAAAGATACAGGGTCAGCGTAGAGATTCGATGCAAGAAATGGACCTCGTCAGGGTATTCGCCGAGCGCTCACCGCTGAGTTTTGCGTTTCCACACCAATGAAATTCCCATCCTTCATCCTCCGCTTCACCAGTGTCTCCCTCCTACTCGGACTGCTTCAGCCCCTTTCAGCCGAAGAAGACCCCGCCAAGAACATTCCCGATTTGACCAAGGGGGGAAAACTGGAACGCATCAATCAACGCTGGGCAGGTCCCCTTGGCATCTACTGCGGGGCTTGGCGACCTCGCCAGCGCTCGCAGGAAGCGGGACACGTCAAACAATTGCTCGTGCAAAAGGTCGAGGAAGGCTCGCCTGCCGACGGCATACTGCAAGTGGGAGATGTCATTCTCGGAGCAGACGGTACCGGCGCCAAGGAAGTGCCGCTCTTTCAGGGAGCACCATGGGCCATGATTCCCATTGCTAACGCCATCACCGAGGCCGAGGCGAGGAACCCTGCCCTGCTCAAGCTGAAAGTCTGGCGCAAAGGAAAGACAGGAGACCTGACGATCAAGCTCGATACGCTCGGTCGCTACTCCGAGACCGCTCCCTTCGACTGTGAGAAGAGCCGCAATATTCTCAAGCGGGGAGTCGATGTTCTCCTTGCGGAAGAAAAAGGCGACAAAGCCGGCTTAAGTATCCTCTGCCTCCTCGCCGCTGCGCATCCCGGCGACCCACGACACGACGCCATAATGTCGAAGGCCAAGGATTGGGCGCATGCCCTTGAGGAGGGTGGCAGCCCTTGGTTTGTCGGCCCCAAGCTGATGGCGCTTTCGGAATACTACATGAAGTCCAAGGACGAAAGCATTCGACCCAAGTTGGAAGCCTTGGCCGAATACCACGCTCTCCGCGTGAGTTGGTTTGGCACCTGCGGTCATCGTTACTCGGAACCACGGCCCGATGGTTCACCCAACGGCCGCATTGCAGGGTATGGTCCGATCACTTGCAGCGGAGCCCTGGGATTTCTGGGCATTTCCCTGGCGCGTGAAGCTGGCGTCAAAAGCGAGGCGATTGAGAAGTCCTACCAGGCCCAGCGAGCCTTCTTTGGCCACTAAGCCCTGAAAAGCGGAATGAGCTATGGGGAAATGCCCTATGGTCTGAGTGTCGGGGGTGATTACAATGGAAAGTGCGCCATGTCCGGGCTGGCCCTCGCCTTGGAGGATGGGCAGGAGGACAAGGCGAAGTTCTTCGCTCGAGTCGCAACGCTTTCGAATTACAGCATTCGTCAGTATGCGCACGGCGGTTCCTTTTTCGGCCAGGTGTTTCACCCCATCGGCGCGGCCTTGGGTGGCCCCAAAGCTGCCAACCTTCAGTTCCAGGAAGTCGCCTGGCATATGGACCTCAAACGCCGCTGGGACGACAGCTGGATCTACGATTCCTCTGGCAACGGCTACAACGACTTCGAAAAAGCAGCCGTCGCGCTGATTTTTTATGCCGCACCACTCAAACAAATCGCGATCACGGGACGTGACCGGAAGGACTCGCTTGAATTCACGGATACCGAATTCAACGAGCTGCTTCAGGTGAAGAACTTCGAGGCTGCCAAAGCGACCAATGAAGAACTCATCGCGGCACTTCCCACCGCCGAAGGCTTCATGCGGGGACCGGCATCCCGTGAACTGGCGCGCCGGGTGAAAGAGTCGCCAGACTCCCCGGAATCATCGGAGGTCATCAACAAACTTCTGGCGATGGCTGGCAATCAACAAACCAACATCTATGGCAGGACGGGAGCTTGCTTTGCCCTGATGCTGATCAAGGACCGCAATCGATCCACTCTTAAGAATGAAGAGATCGCCAAGGGCATAGTCGAGTTATTGAAGGACACGGATTCATACATTCGCTTCGCCGGCGTCCGGGTGTTACAGAAGTTGCCATCCTCTTCGGTCCGTCCACACGCCGATGCCATCATGGGTGCCATCATCGCGACCGGTCGTCCCCTTTTTCCTTTGGATGAGGAAGACCCGTTGCAATGGGCCCACGGGGAAATGGGTGACCTTCTGGTGAGAAATGCCCTCAAGGATGGCTTGGACGGCGTCAACCGTGACAAGCTCATTCCGGCCATTCGCTCCCTGCTCCAAACTCCCAATGGAGGAGCGCGCGGCAATATCAGCACGATTCTCACCAAGCTGAACAAGGAGGAAACCCTCGCCGTTTCCGACCTGCTGGTGGACAACATCAAAGTGTCCCCTCCGGGCAACGCGATGGGAGGCAAAGGTTCGACCCTCAACAGCCAAAAAG
>JASFWU010000161.1:0-6477 GCA_050049035.1 Akkermansiaceae bacterium
TGTATCGCCAATCAACTCCCAGGTTGAGGTGGCATTCACGCTGGTGAAAAGGCCCGGTGCCCAGCTGACTTCCTGGTAGGAACCGCCGCCAATCTCAAAGCCAATGAACTCGACGAGATAGTCACCTGCAGTCGGGAAGTTGCAGAAGGCAAAGGCATTGCCATTCCCACCGTTAGCCGGACGGAAGACCACCGATTGGTCGACCGGGTTGAGCTGGTTCGTGATATCACCCACCACCGAAGAGAAGGTCGCTCCGGCGATCCGAAGACCAAATCCATCGTCGCCAGTGACGCGGATGGTGTATTCTCCCTCTTGCCCGGGCGCGATCGTAATCGTGGTGCGGGCATAGGTGACGTATTGGTCGTCATTGACTCCGGCGTCATCCGAAAGAATTGGAAGGTCCGGAAGCCAATCCCCGCGGGTACCCGGAGAATCGGGATCCGAGTGGTTGACGTAGGGCTGTTGTGCCTGGGCAGTTGGAGCCGCGGCGGTTGAGATCACCGTCTGGGCATCAATAAAGGCCAAAACGCCGGCACCGAGGTTTCTTCCCAAGGTCGGCACCACATCAAATTCCATGTAATCCCAACCAACCGATGCATTTGGCGGAGCCGGAAGTCCGGCCCGAAGCTCGGTCAGGAAGGGCAGGGATCGTGCGGTTCCTGAAACCGTGAAGGGCACGCTGCCTGTTCCCGCGGTCGTGGTCCCCGTCACTTCGAGGGTGTAATTCGTGAAGGGAGCAGGATCGGGATCGAACGAATAGGAAACAGTCGTCAGAAGCCCGTCCTTGCTGACCGCAACTGTGACCGGAGCACCGTCAAGGGTGGCGGTGATAGTGGTTGGGTCAACGTCGGCAATACCTCCCGTTCCGACATCAGCAAGAACAACTTCCATAACGTCGGTTGCGGTGAACTGGGCACTGTCGAGTCCCACTATGGTGGAAGCTGAAGTGCAAAGTTCGTCATTGATATAAATCTCAATGGAGAAGGTGCCAGCAGGCAGGTCGGGCAACACAAGATCGGAAGGTTGGCCTGTTCCGGTCTCCGACAGTCTGATGGCCGGAGTCAGTGCGCGGAAGTTTGTTGCGGGAATCTTGTCGCTGAGGTCGTTGGCGAAAGCAACCTGGGTTCCATCTGCAATTCCTCCTCCGAGATACGATGAGGTCGCCGCATCAACACCTCCGGTGTCCGAATCAAGTCCGGTACGATCGAGGGCATCCCAAATGAGGAACCCATGGTCTCCACCGCCACCTTCCCAAGTGATCATACGGAAGCTGACCCACTCGCCATCATCAAACTTGGGATCGCTGCAATCAAAGGTTGCCTGGGCACCGCCACCATTGTTGGTGCCGCCCGGATCACTCCAGGAGTTGTCGTTGATCAGCTGGACTCCGTCGATTTCAAGAAGACAGAAGTCATCGACCCCGTCTTTGAATTTGATGGACTCGACGTTATCCCGACTGGTGTCGCTTGGGATAAAGATTTCGCCGGTCATGACGACACCATAGTCTCCCTGGTCTCCTCCAAACTGCCCGGGCACCGCCTGGGCGAAGAGGTTGACTCCACCCGAATTCGTAGTGGTGTATGAATTTCCCGACCAGTGGATTTGCTCAATCTGCGTACTTCCGTTGGGATCGGTGTTGTCGATGAGCGCCTGGATCGCATCGAGGTTTCCTGGATTTCCGGCAAGGTAAATGTCGGCATTGAGGACTCCCTGCGTTGTTTCCTCGGCACCGATGTAACGGGCCTCCCAGTCGACATCGATCGGGTCAACCGTTCCCAGCTCGATTCCGCTGGCGGTCAGAAGAATTCCACCTGGGGTCAATTCGAGTTCGCAAGTCGTTGCCACCGGGAAATCTCCAAGGCCTGCGTCAAACTCGGTCACGGCGAAGTTGTCGAAGACAGCCGTATTAATGGCGGCATTCCCCTGGGGATCCGGATGGGTCTGGGGGTGCGAGTGATGAGCAAGTCCAACCCAAACTTCTCCGGACATATCGGGAGTTCCGAGACGCTGGATCGCCTCACTCCATGTCCCGGGAACACCTCCGGCATCGGGCGCCCAAGTCGAATACCACTCGCCGTCGAAACGGTGCAGGGCCATCCAAATCGGGGTATTCCGAACAGATCCATTCGCGGTATTTGCCGCGAAATTGCGATGTTCCCCATTTTGCCCGGGTCCCCGGTCGGTTCCGCCATTGTCGGCTTGCCGACCCTGGATCAAGGTATCTGCCGGATCAGTTCCAGCGGGGTCTCCCCCGGTTTTACGAATATGAGCGACGTTCGCGGAACCGGCAGCATCGGGAGTTTTTCGGGCCATCGGTCCCGTCCGTCCCCATTGGCTGGACAAGCCCTCGGCCGGATCTGCCGCGATCGAAACAGAGCGAACGATCACACTAAAATTTTCTCCGGCCGCGCGAGACTGGTCGGCGTCATAGATGAACGACCCGTTGTCACTGTTTCCCCAGTGGTCGGTGCCACCTGCAGTGATGGTGTATTCGTCCGCCGCGGGGCTGGTGAAACCGCGAGGAGTTCCGGCGCCACTGGTGGCATTGGCTGTCGCGGCGTTGCCAAACTCCGCGAGTGTATCAAGCGTCTCCGCCCCCGCCGGGAGCGTAAACGGCGATGCGATAAGGGCCGTTAAAACGGCATGTCTATCTAGCTTCATGATGTGTGCTGTCTTTGGTTTTCCAATCTCCACCCGGACTCCCTTTGAGATAAAAAATCTCTTTCGCAGGCATTGCGTCGGATGGTTCGTTGTATTCAATCAACCGGCCAATTTATGACAAGAATTATCGTGCAAGATGAGCAACTTTAATGGAAATGACCTTCTTTGCCCCAAAATGGCCCTTCCAGCTTGCCGAAAATGGGTTTCTTCGGGACCCTGAAACCTGTTCGGGATGGAAAAGCAAACCGCTTCACAAGTCATTCGCACGGTCCTCGTATTGATCTCCGTTGGCACAGGCATTTCGAGGGCTGAGGACAACGAGAATACCCAGACCGGGAAATTTTCGCCCGTCCCGCTCCTCACTGATCGCAGCGAAAAATCGCCGCTGCACCGGGTCTTCAGAAAAACCGACGCCAAGGAAGACCCGTCCTGGGTCACCGAGGTCCTGTCTGAAGACGCCAAACAGCAGCTGAAGAAACTCGGGAAACTTGTCTTCAAAAAACCAGGAAAGGAGATCCCGGAAGCAGAGCTTTCAGAGATTGTTCATCCGCAGTTCAAAGGAGCGCCGATTCGTCCGATCTTAAAAGAGGTCTTTCGCGACGGAGCTTTCCTCGTGTCCAGAGGGGCGACCAACGAAGCCGAAGTCGCGATCTTGTCATCCGTCGAAACATGGCGGGATTCCATCGTTCCCGGTCGCATCGATGGCGAAAAACCTCTCCGCTGGAAAGTCATCGAAGTCCAGGTCGGCGAAGAGGGTTTCACCACCACCGTCCGACTGGAGGTGGACGGCAAATCGCCCTCCGGGGGCCGCCGGTCTCAAGTTGCTTACCTCTCGTGCCAATGGACCAAAGACGAAACTCCGCTTCTTCGCCAGTGGACAGTCAAACGATTTGAAGAGATCCAGCTCCTTACCGAATCACCCGCTCCCTTCATCGATCAGACGCGTGGGTTAATGAAGAATGACAAAACCTTCCCGGACCAACTGTCACTGGGAGCAGACTACTGGTATGGCAATTTCGATGTGACCTTCGGCGTTCAACAAGGCAACCAGGGTATTTCGATTTGCGATATCAATGGCGACGGCCGGGAAGACCTTTTTGTCTGCCAGCCCGCCGGTCTTCCCTCGCGGATGTATGTGCAACAAGAAGACGGCAGCCTGATGGATTACACCAGCGAGTCCGGACTCACTTGGCTCGACGACGCCCGCAGTGCGCTCTTTGTCGACCTCGATGGTGATGGCGATGAAGACCTTGCTCTCGGTCTGGGGTATTCGCTGACCATTCATGAGAACGACGGACAGGGTCGCTTTCGACTCCGCGTGGAAATTGACATGTATTCCTGGCCCGCGAGCCTTGCCACCGCGGATTACGATAACGACGGCGATCTCGATCTCTACTTTTGCGGATACACCCCGCGCAATGACGTCGAGCCTGGCGACCTCTTTGCAAACCCGGTTCCCTACCAGGATGCCAACAATGGCGCGCGGAATTTCTTCATCGAGAATCTCGGCAACTTCGACTTCACCGACATCACCGCCAAGTGTGGTCTTTCCCAAAACAACCGCCGCTTTTCCTTTGCCGCAAGCTGGGCTGACTACGACCGGGACGGCGACCAGGATCTTTATGTTGCGAATGACTTTGGTCGAAACAACCTCTATCGCAACGATCTCCTTGAGGACGGTTCACGCCGCTTTGTTGATGTCGCTGCCGGAGCAGGAGTGGAGGATGTGGCCGCCGGCATGTCGGTCTCGTGGGGAGACTACAATCGCGACGGCCTGATGGACCTCTACGTCAGCAACATGTTTTCTTCGGCCGGAGGACGGATCGCCTTCCAACGCCAGTTTCAAGATGCCAGCGACGAAAAGATCCGCGCCCAACTGCAACGCCATGCCCGAGGCAATACTCTTTATCTCAACAAGGGCGACGGCACCTTCGACGATGTCAGTGTCGACTCAGGAGTGACGATGGGGCGCTGGGCCTGGGCGTCGCACTTTGTCGACCTCAACAACGACGCGTGGGAGGACCTCGTCGTGACCAACGGCTTCCATACCACCGAGGATACCGGCGACTTGTGAAGTTTCTTTTGGCGACAGGTCGTGTCGTGCTCTCCAGGCGAGAATGCCACCTCGGAACAAATGCGGGCCTACGATGTTGGCTGGGCCGCAACCAACCAGCTCATCCGATCGGGTCGCTCCTTCAGCGGTCGCGAGCGCAATTGTGTCTTTCTCAATCTCGGAAAGAGACAACGCTTTGCCGACATTTCCTCAACCAGCGGACTCGACTTTATCGACGACGGACGCGGCCTTGCCTTGAGCGACTGGGATCATGATGGACGAGTTGATCTTTGGATGATGAACCGTACCGGCCCCCGCCTTCGCTTCGTCCGCAACGAACTCGTGAACGAGAACGCATTCCTCGCCCTGCGCCTGAAGGGTAACAACGGCAACACCGATGGGGTTGGAGCGAGGGTCGAAGTGATTCTGGAAAGGGAAACTCCGGCCATCGTCAAAACCGTTCGTGCCGGCAGTGGCTACCTTTCCCAGTCCAGCAAGTGGCTGCACTTCGGGCTTGGACCAAAAGCCCTCGCGACTGTCAAAGCGATCAAGGTGCAATGGCCTGGAGGGAAGACGGAATCATTCTCAGGAGCTTCCGCAAACGGACACTTCATTCTAGAACAAGGTAAAGGCACCTCCAAAGCGTGGGCGCCTCCGTCGGTTTCGCTAAAGGCCGTGAAGAATCCCGGAGAACCAACATCGGTTCCATCGGAAGTCCCCTCGAGAGTCGTCCTTCTCGAACCTGCCCCGGTTCCAAAGCAACTCAGCTATACCAATTCCCAGGGCCAACCCAAATCCCTCGCGGAGCTCTTTGGCAAACAACCGGTGGCCTTGCACCTCTTTGCCACCTGGTGCCCGAACTGCCGGGAGGAATTGAAAGCCTGGACCTCCGCTGCCAACGATCTATCCAAAGCGGGAATCAAAGTCCTCGCGATTTCGGTCGATGAGCCAACCGAAGATCGACTCGCCAAGGTCAACGCCTTTGCAAAAGAGATGAAGCTTCCCTTCGAGATGGGGCTCGCAAACAGCGCACTCATTGAAAATCTTAATGTGCTGCAACGTTCCTTCATCGGACGACAAAGTGATTTCCCCATTCCCTCCACCATTCTTGTCGATCAATCCGGGAAAGTCAGCGCGGTCTACAAAGGTCCGGTCTCCCCCAACCAACTCGTCACCGATACTAAAATCTGTGGAGCAGATTCTTCGGCCATTCTCGCTCACGCCACTCCCTACCAGGGCAAATGGAAAACTCCTCCCACCGGACTGGTCCCCCGCACCGTTGCGGTGAAGTTGATCGCCAGTGGCATGCTCGATGATGCCCGGTCCTACCTCCACCAATTGCTGCCTCTCTATCAGGATCAAAAAGATGAACCCTCTCTCAGCGAGCTCGCCGAATGTCACCGCGTTCTCGGAGCAATCGCCCATCAGAAAAAGGAATTCCAAACTGCGGTATCTCACTACCGCGAGTCTCTGAAGATCATTCCGGAACAGAAGATGGTTCTGACGGAGTTGATGCGGGTTTATCTGGAAACCAAAGAAACGGAGAAAGCCGTCGAACAGGTCGAAGCTATTCTCGCCATCAATCGAAATGATTTCGAGAACCTCGCTCAACTTGGAAGACTACGTCAACAACTGGGTGAACCGGAGAAGGCCATCTCACTTTACCGTGAATCCCTCGGCATTCGCTTTCATCCGGAAACCAGCACGGCCCTTGCAAACCTTCTGCGATCCAAAGGTGAATGCCTGGAAGCGGTCAGACTTTA
>JASFWU010000162.1:0-6476 GCA_050049035.1 Akkermansiaceae bacterium
AATTCCACGTCGTATCAATGGCGTCTCCGAATTCCATGTGCAAAAAATCTAGGAGTATTTGAAGGTCACGATGATCTCAAGCCGGTCCCCGTCCAACTCTTTCACCACCTCCTTGGGCATTTTGGGGATATTGATGGATTCCAGTGCCCGCAGGATCATTCCGAACTGGGTCCCCGAAGCACCCACGCGAGCGACCTGACGCTGGTGGGAAACCTTCCCGCCTTCATCGACCGCAAAGTAGATTGTGATGTTCCCCGGAGCGAGAAGAGAACGATTGCGGATGTTTTCCATCTGCCACGCTGTCTCGAGCAATTTGAAAATCTTGGCCTGGTATTGTCCCACCGCAGTTTTGGCGACATTCAGGGAACCATCACCCCGGGCACTGATCACGCCCGCAACACGGGTCTTTCTGGTCCGTGGAGCAAACCCGCCGTCCTGGTTGGAGGCTTCACTGCGTTCGCGGGGTTGAGGTTGTGGTTTCACCGACTCGGGTTTGGGAGCGACCGGAGCACTCTCTTCTTTTTTCATTTCCTCTTTCTCGATCTCCTCCTCGAGTGCAGCCAGGGCACGATCGATGCTGGGAATCTTTTCAGGGGTTGGAGGGGGGCGGTTCTCTTCGACCGCTGGTCGCATCTCGGCAGCTTCAGTGGAATCACTTGCGGTGCTCTCCACCCTGTCTTGATTGACTTGGTCGGCTCCCCTGCCGGTGTCAACGGTCTCATCCACCCCTTGGGAAGGACCGTCCTGGTCTCCTTTTGAAAAGGTGGAATCAAAGGTCTTGGGATCATTCTTCATCTCCTCCTCACCGTCGAGCGCGGTGAGTTTGCTTTCTCCCTCAATTGCTTTCTCGTCGCTGGAGGCCGTAGTGTCCCTTTCGCCGATCAAGGGTGTGTCTTCCGGAACCTTTTCACTTTCCTGGCTCTCCTTGGTTTGAACAAAGGCGGGAGGAACGACCTCTTCGGGCTTCTCCATCTCCGGCTCGGGAACCACAGGCTCCGGAAGAGGCACCACGGTTTCGGGCTCAACCTCAGGCAGCGCAAAAAACTCCTCGGCGGAAACCATCCGGAAGCCCACCTCCTTCTCTTTCTTTTTCTTTCGCTCCTTCTTTTCGATCTTCCCCTTGATGAGGTCGTTCGCCACTGCAGTCGCCGCACCAAAGAAAAACACGACGTGCGCCCCCACTGCCAGCAGGAGAACCAACGCCATGTCACGCTTTGAGGACGAGTGAATCATCAGTTTTCGTTAACAGTCTCGCTCGTGAGCCCTCAAAACACAACCCCAGACATCGATGGCCCAAAACCCGATCCGCCGTGACAGAAAAGTCACAAGTCCGCATCCTCGACAGTCGAAATCGTTCAGGTTTATTTGGTGTCAGAAATGGAACACATTCTCATCGTTGAGGACGAAATTGATATCGCAAATCTCGTCGCCTTTAATCTCGAGCGGGCGGGCTTCAAGGTCACCATTGCGGGAGACGGAAGGGATGGGCTGGAACAGGCGGTGCGCGACCAACCCAGCCTGGTGATCCTCGACCTGATGCTTCCCGGAATGGACGGATACCAGGTAATCAAGGAAATGCAGCGTGACAGCCGCAGTCATGCCATTCCGGTCCTGATGCTGACGGCAAAGAGCCAGGTCGACGATCGGATCAAGGGGCTGGAGCTGGGGGCGGACGACTACCTCACCAAACCATTCAGCCCAAAGGAGCTGATCCTGCGGGTTCAAGCGATCATCAAGCGGAATCGCTCCACCCCGGGCGAGGTGGTCTTTTCCTTCGGCCCTTTCCGTTTCGATAAAAACAGCCTCACTTTCTATCTCAACGAAGAACCCCTTTCACTCACCTCAACCGAGTTCAAGCTCCTCCTCTTTCTCTGCCAACGGGCCGGACAGGCCCAGGACCGCAATGAACTCCTCAAAGTGGTGTGGGGATACAACGACGACGTCCACAGCCGAACCTTGGACACCCACATGAAACGTCTTCGCCAAAAGCTGGGCGATGCGAGCGAATATGTTGAGACTGTGCGCGGAGTCGGATACCGGGTCCGCGGAATCGAATGAACTACTTTGCCTACTCTTGCGCGCTTGTTTTTCTCGTCCTGCTCATTTTGGCAAGTCGCCAACTGGCACAGGTCAGAAGCGAACTGACGGCTGTTCGCCGAAAGGCCAAGGAGCGGACCGCAAAACGAGACAAAAGGCGGGACCAGGACCTCCAGGAACTTCTCGATGCCCTTCCCCATCCCTTTTTTTCAATCGATCAGGACGGCACAATCACCCGTTGCAATCTGCCCGCGAGGGAGATTCTTGGGAACCGTGAAATCCTCGACCGCCCGATGCGGCAGATTTTCCTCGATGCAGACCTGATCAACTCGCTGGGCCAGGCTATCGAATCCGGCGAGGTTTCCAGGGACAAGCTCAGGCTCCCGTCAAGCTCGGTTTTTTCAGCAGGGTATGCCGACAAGGAATCTTACTGGGAAATGGACGTGAGACCCATCAAGGCGAAGGGGGGGAAAAAAGCGTTTCAGGTTGTCATGCGGGACATCACTCCGGGCGTGCAGTCGGACCAGGTCCGCCAGGATTTTGTCGCCAACGCTTCGCACGAGCTCCGGACTCCGCTCTCCATCATTTCCGGATACCTTGAGAACCTGAGCGAAGAAGATGGACTTGATGACAAGGAACTCGCCTCACGCATGCTCGACACAATGGTGCGCCATGTCACCAGGATCAACCGGATCGTGGAAGACATGCTGGTGATTTCCCGGCTCGAGTCCAATGATTCGGCCCCTTTGAAGCTGGCACCTTTTCGCTTTGAGCATTGCGTGGAAGATGTGGTCGCCCGACTTGACCTCGTCATCAGCAAACAAAATGCCAAGGTAAAGGTGGATGTTCCTGATTTCGAAATCGTAGGTGACCAATTCTACTGGACCCAAATCCTGTTCAATCTTGTTGAAAACGCCCTCAAGCAAAACCCCAACATCCCCCTGAAAATCAAAATCAAGGCACGTTTGGAGGACGACGGACAATTCACCGTGCGAATCTCGGACAACGGGATCGGCATTCCTGCAAACGATCTCCCCTTTATCTTCAAACGGTTCTACCGCGTCGAAAAACACCATTCGCAGAACCAGGTCAAGGGAACCGGACTGGGCCTTTCGATCGTTTTGCGAGCCATCGAAGCTCACAAGGGCACAATTTCGGCCACCTCGACTCCGGGAGTGGAAACCACCTTCGTAATCAAAACACCAATGCTCAAAGTGAGTTGACGTGCCCTTGCGTCCCTGGGATTTCCTTCTTCTCGGTCCTTGCCTGAATCCCGCTGATTCGCAAGTCTGTCCCGAGAGTGAGTTCGCCGTCTCGCAAATCATCCCGGAAGCCGCTGATCACGGCGGCCTTGGTCCTTGCCGGTTCGTTTGCCATTTTCTTCCCGGCCTGGCTGCCGGACAGTCCGGCCCTCCCGACCGAGGAAGGGATTGTCGAGGCCTTGCAGCTGGTGTTGCTCCTCGCCACTTCGGCCTTTTGGTTTGGGGCGGCCCGGACCGCAGGACCGGTCGGACCATTTTATCAAATCATGGGGGCCATTGCCCTTGGCTCGGCTCTCGGAGAAGCCGATACACTCATCGAGCGCACCACCGTTTTTGCGGTGGAGTGGTTTTTCATTCCTCTCGGACTCTACGCCTTCATCAAGTTTCAGAGACACCGGGGGCACCTGGGGGAATTCCTGAATGAGTTTGTCTCCCGTCCGGCGGCCGGATTCTTCGCCTCGGCCTTCATGCTGATTTTTGTTTTAGCCCGCTTTCTGGGAACCCCGGTGCTTTGGAAGGCGTCGCTTGGTGACGACTTTCACCCTGACATCCCGACCGTTGTTGAGGCTTATCTGGAACTCCTCGCTTGCTACCTTCTTCTCATCGGGACGATTGGCCTGTGTCTGGCCCCGCGCCTTCATGACCCAACCGCAATCGACTAGATGACCGTTCCCTCCCTGATCCTTGGCAATTCCGCGAAGCGCTTTTCCGGGGTGACCTCCACCATGCTGCAAACCCTTCCCGAGGTCCGGAAGCGCATGCCCCTTGTCGTGATGGGTCCGCATCACCTCCCAAAAGACACTCCGACGATCACCTTTCGGGATCTCATCGGCTTGAAGGACCGGACGCGCATCTTCCATGCCCGCAGAAACGATGAAATGATCCAGGCGCTTGTGGCCAAAAGGCTGGGGGCTCGTCTCAAGATCGTTTTCACCTCAACGGCCCAACGCCACCACACACGTTTCACCCGTTGGTTGATGGGAAAAATGGATGGCATCATCACCACCTGCTCGGCCGCCAATTCCTACCTCAGGCGACCAGCAGATATCATCATTCCCCACGGGGTCGATCTCGAGCGCTACCAACCTCCGGCAAACAAAGAGGAGGCATGGAGATCACTCGGTTTTCCGGGGAATTTTGGAATTGGGATCTTCGGCCGGGTCCGCCCCTCAAAAGGAATCGATGTCCTTGTCGACGCCGCCCTCGAGGTTCTTCGCGACGACCCGGACCCCACCGTGATCGTCGTCGGAGAAACCACTCCCAAATTCCGGCCCTACCAGGAAGCCCTGCAAAAGAAAATCGACGAGGCCGGACTTGGAGAGCGCATCATCTTCCACGGAAAGCGACCCGGTTCCGAGCTACCCGTGCTCTTTCAGGGAATGTCGGTCGTCGCTGCTCTCTCACGGAACGAGGGTTTCGGCCTCACCGTATTGGAGGCGATGGCGTCCGGCTGCGCCGTTCTCGCCTCTCATGCCGGAGCCTGGCAGGACATCATTACGAACGGTATTCACGGTGAAACGGTTCCCTGCGGCGATGTTCCGGCAACCCAAGCCGCTCTCAAAAAACTCCTTTCCGGAGACCTCGATGAAATGGCACGGGTCAACCGGCTTCACGTTGAGAATCACTACACCGTTGCCCGCGAAGCGGCTGCCTTGGTGGATTTCTATCAGTCGATTCTGAAGGGCGATTGAGAATCCGGCACGCCCATTGCTCACAGAGCGCCGGGCAGCCAGGCTTACCCTGTCTTCCTTGACAATACAAAGCCTGGGGTCCTTCATCGACCTCGCCGGCACTTTCACACGCTTGTTTCAGCACCCGTCCGCATCTCCATGGCAAAAAAAACCACTCAGAAAAAAAAGGCCAATCCCGGTCCAAGGATTCTCTTTATCACTCCCGAGATTTCCTACGTTTCAAAGAAACTTTCTGACGATGCGGAGAAGCTGCGAGCCAAGGCCGGAGGTCTCGCCGATGTCTCGGCTTTGCTCGTTCATGGCTTGAGTTCGGCCGAAAAAGACATCCATCTTGCGATTCCCCATTACCGGAATCTCTTTCAAGGCGGTGATCAAACCACCCACCCCGGCAAACGCACCCGGATCTCGGTGGGTGACCGGATTCACCTTGCGGAAGACTGTAAATTCTACCGAAGAGGCGGGGTTTACCAGGCCTGCAAGGAAGATCTCCTCATGTCGGCGCTGGCCTTCCAACGGGATTTGATCAACTACATCATCCCCCGCGTGCAGCCGGACATCATCCACTGCAACGACTGGATGACCGGGTTGATCCCGGCTGAAGCCAAGAAGCTCGGCATTCCCACTCTCTTCACCATCCATAACATTCACACCCAAGAAGCCACCCTGGCCCAGCTTGAAAATACCGGGATCCAGAGCGGAGACTTTTGGGACGAGCTTTATTTCGGAAACTACCCCCACAGTTTTGACGAGTCTTACTGGACGAATCCCATCGACCTTCTGGCCAGCGGAATCTCGGCCGCCACCCACGTCAATGTTGTCAGCCCCACGTTCCTCGATGAGGTCGCGATGGGCCATCACGAGACCATTCCTCCCCACATCAGCCACCTCCTTTACCACAAGCGGGAAGCGGGCGCGGCCTCCGGCATCGTCAATGCACCTGACCGGTCCTTCAATCCGCAGGTCGACAGCTACCTCGAACATGACTACGGTCCCCGGCGCCACCACACGGTAAAACCGGAACTCAAACGGGACTTGCAGCGACGCCTTCTCCTCGATGAAAACCCGTCCGCGCCCGTTCTTTTCTGGCCGTCACGCCTCGATCCCATCCAAAAAGGATGCCAATTGCTGGCCGACATTCTTTTCCAGCTGGTTGAGGACTATTCTCACCTCGGACTTCAGATTGTCATGATCGCCGACGGCCCCTACCAGCAACACTTCCAGGGGATCGTCGCTTACCACGGACTCTCCAATCGCGTCGCGGTTCACAGCTTCTCGGAGTCCCTTTCCCACCTTGGCTATGGTGGTTCCGATTTCGTCCTGATGCCGTCCTCCTTCGAACCTTGCGGTCTCCCTCAAATGATCGGGTGTCGCTATGGTTCCCTGCCAATCGCCCACGCCACCGGGGGCCTCAAGGACACCGTCCGCCACCTTGATATTCACGAGAATCACGGGAACGGCTTCCTCTTCGAGCACTTCACCAGCGACG
>JASFWU010000163.1:0-6470 GCA_050049035.1 Akkermansiaceae bacterium
CCGACGGCGGGCCTCAAAGTCTCGCGGAAGGGAGGGAGCTCATTCGCCGGTCATTTGACACCGAGACTTACTTTCCCCGACACCCGAAAGAGTGGGCGGAAGCGTATCAACGCTTCCGGGCCTTGCTCGGTTCGTAGAGACCAAACCTTACCAACTGAATCTCGCGCCGATGGTTGCTCCCAAACCCGGTTCGTTCAGACCAGAACCGTGAACCCGGTAGTCCTCGTCCGTCAGGTTCTCGATGGCGAAATTGAGCTGAAGGTTTTCGGTTGCCTGATAGCCCGCGAAAAGCGAGGCGGTGACATACGAGGGAGTGCCACCAGCAGGAATTCGCTGGACGTCACCAATGTCGTTGGCGGCCAGGCGGTCTGCTTCGGCTGCCGCAATCACGCGGCCTTCCACCCACCAGTTGGAAGAGGGGTGGGTGTAGCGAAGGGCAACAGAGCCGCGAAGAGGGGCGACGCGGGAAAGAGGCTCGGTGATTCCGGGGCCGGTCAGGAAAGCCGGACGTTCGTTGTCACCATACTGGTAGGTCAGGAAGCCCGACAAGGTCCAGTCCTGGCAAAAGTTCCAGGAACCCTGAAGTTCCAGGCCGGCCACCCAGGCTTCGTTGCCGTTGACCGTTACGGTGCTGGTCTCGGTGGCGCTGCGAGGTGCCCGGGTGATGAGGTCCTCGATGTGAGTGTAGAAGCCCACGATCTCGAGACTCGCTGAATCGCTTTGATGGCGTCCGCCGAGTTCAAAGGTCACCGTGCGTTCGGGATCAAGATCGAGGTTGCCGCTGTTTTGAACCCCGGAGCGGGTGGTGAGATTGCCGGAGAGGTCGTTGACGTTGGGAGCCCGGAATCCCTGTGAGACGCCTCCGAAAAGGGACCATTGGTCGTCGAGTTTGTAGATGCCTCTCAAGCTTCCAACCAGAGCGTTCCAGGATTCGTTGGCTGAGACATCATTGGTGCCGTCCCAGATGCGTCCGAGCTCGGCTTCGGCATAGGTGTAACGAACACCCGCCGAGAACTCGAAGCGTTCGTTGAATTGATGGCGGGCCTGGGCAAAGAGACCGAGCGAGCGGTAGGTGGCATCGTCGGCCAAGGGGCGGCGGCGGGGTTCAAAGACACCGTTGCGGGCACCCTGGGAGTCAATGCGGTCCTCATAGTAGTCGGCCCCGAACAGGAGTGAGGTCTTTTCGCTGAGGTCGGACTGCGCTTCCAGGGTCAGTCCGTAGGTTTGAGTATCGATATTGCCGAAGCGCGTTTGAGCGGTGGCGGGGTTTCGATTTTGAAACTCGGTGTCCTCGGAATTTTGATACGACAAGGTAGCCCGGTAGCGCTGGATTGGACCATCGAGGTTGTCACCTTCCAGGCGCAGGTAGGTGAGCGAGCGTTCCTGATCGTAGATGTTTGAGGTGAAGTCGCCGTCATCGAGTCCTTCCCATCCACCGGGATTGTTCAGGGTCCGGTGCCAGCGATTGATGTTGTCCTGGTTGAGATACTGATGGGCGAGCGTCAATTGATGGTTCTCGCTCAAGGCGTATTCAAACTTCACATCATAGTTTTGTTCCGGATATCCGGTGCCCCGCATTGTGCCGTAGAAGTTGGAACGCACGTCGCCAAAGTCCTTCAGGGTTGTGCCAACCGTCAGGCCCCATTTTCCCCCGGATCCCAGGGATTGCTGGAAGCGTCCCACGTGGGACTGCGAGTTGGTATTGTAGCGGTAGAAAAGGGAACCATGTTGGAAGAAGCCCGGGTCCTCGTCCCGGTAACCGCTCGATACCGTGATGGCATTCAGAGTTCCGCCCAGGGCATCCGAACCGTAGAGAACCGATCCTTGTGATTTCACCAGCTCGAATCGATCAAGCCCAAGGGCGTCGATGGTGTTGGCGTATTGGATCGGGCCGGACCGGAAGGTAGAGTTGTTAAAGCGGATCCCGTCGACGAGGTAGAGGTTTTGTCGCCCGGTAAACCCTCGGATGAACGGGGAACCGTGACCGTGAGTGGTTTTCTGAACGGAAACCCCGGGTGTGAAGCGAAGAGCCTCCGGAAGGGTGCGGAAGGCATTGTCGATGATGTCATCGCCGGTGACGGCGTTCACCGATTGGGTCGTTGAAGCGGTGGTTTCCGGAGAGCGCGACGCCGTGACCACAACCGTTCTCAAAAGATCCTGCGACCAGAGAGCCCCGCTTGCGGCAAAGTGACAAACGAGTGATGCCGTCGCGATTTTGGGGAGTGGTGGAGTGATCCTCATAAGGTTTTGAAGTGTTTCGAAAGGTCCCGGTTTGCGCAACACCGGATTGTTAGGGCTGAACGTGAAAATGCGGTACTTTCTTAGAGTTCCTTTTCAGCTTTTAAGTGGAGGAAATCGGGAAGCGGCGAGAAAAAAGCCCGGACCATCAGGATGGTACCGGGCTCTGTAATTTTGGATGGATACTCCTATGCCGTAATCGGCTTCATTGCTCCCATCGCTTCGCGCAGGTAGATGCCGATCTCTTCCACTTCGTGATTCCGAATGACATCGTTGACGCGAACGAGGGTCTGGTTGTCGACGGCAGTGTCGGAAGACTCCAGGCCCTTGCCGATTACGCTGGCGTCAACCGTTTTCATGAAGTCTTGAAGAAGAGGAACCGCAGCGTGGCTGAAGAGGTAGCAGCCGTATTCCGCGGTGTCGGAAATGACGCGGTTCATTTCATAGAGCTTCTTGCGCGCGATGGTGTTGGCGATCAGCGGAGTCTCGTGGAGGGACTCGTAGTAAGCCGATTCGGGCTCGATGCCGGCCTCTACCATGGCTTCGAAGGCCAGCTCGACTCCTGCGCGCACCATTGCGACCATAAGGATGCCTTTGTCGAAGTATTCCTGCTCGGAGATCTCTCCTTCGCCTTCGGTTTGTTCGAACTCAGTCTCACCGGTGGCCTGGCGCCATCCCAAGAGCTTCTCGTCGTCGTTGGCCCAGTCAGCCATCATGGTGCTTGAGAACTCGCCCGAGATGATGTCGTCCATGTGTTTGTAGAAGAGATCGCGCATGATGACCTTAAGCTCTTCGGAGAGGCGGAAGGCTTCCAGCTTGGCAGGATTGGAAAGACGGTCCATCATGTTGGTGATGCCGCCGTGCTTGAGGGCTTCGGTGGTGACTTCCCAGCCGTTCTGGATGAACTTGACGGCCCACTTGGAATCGATGCCCTCGGCCTTCATTTTTTCGAAGCAAAGGATGGACCCGGCCTGAAGAAGACCGCAGAGAATGGTCTGCTCACCCATCAGATCGGATTTGACCTCGGCCACAAAAGAAGACTCGAGGACGCCGGCGCGATCTCCGCCCTGGGCCACGCAAAGAGCTTTGGCGATTTCAATGCCTTCCCCGGTGGGATCGTTTTCACGGTGACAGGCGATCAGGGTGGGGACTCCGAAGCCGCGCTTGTATTCTTCACGCACTTCGGATCCCGGGGATTTTGGAGCGACCATGATCACAGTGAGGTCCTTGCGGATTTGGGTGCCTTCTTCCACGATATTGAAGCCGTGGGCGTAGGAGAAAACAGCGCCTTCCTTCATCAGCGGCACAACGGTGTTGACGACATCCGTGTGCTGCTTGTCGGGAGCGAGATTCATCACGATGTCAGCGGTGGGGAGCATTTCCTCGTAAGTGCCGACCGCGAAGCCGTTTTCGGTGGCATTGAGGTAGGACTGGCGCTTTTCCTGAATGGCCGCGGCACGGAGGGTGTAGGAGACGTCCAGTCCGGAGTCGCGCATGTTGAGGCCTTGGTTCAGGCCTTGGGCCCCGCAGCCCACGATGACAATCTTCAGGCCCTTGGCGGCATTGACGCCGTTTTGGAACTCGGAAGCATCCATGAACCGGCAGGTGCCGAGTTCCTCAAGTTGGATGCGAAGCGGTAGCGTATTGAAGTAGTTCGTGCTCATTGCGTTGTGGATGGTCGTTGCGACGGGGGCTCTGATTGTCAGGAATTGGGCTTTTGTAAACGAAGAATCGGCCTGAAAATGAGCGGCCCGGGGATCTTGTGTTGCTCGAGGCCTTTCGGAACGCCTGAGAACGAGGGAGAAAAAGTCTCGGTCCGGACTCGACAAGAGGGCGCGGTGGTGATTATGACGCGCGCCACTCGAGACAGTTACCATGACAGACCTCACGAAATACCGGAACATTGGCATCTTTGCACACGTGGATGCCGGAAAGACCACGACCACTGAGCGGATCCTCAAGCTCACGGGTAAAATTCACAAAACCGGTGAGGTTCACGACGGTGAATCGACCACCGACTTCATGGAGCAGGAAGCCGAGCGGGGGATTACCATTCAGTCCGCTGCCACTACTTGTTTCTGGAATGACCACCGGATGAACATCATCGATACTCCGGGTCACGTTGATTTCACCATCGAGGTGTATCGTTCGCTGAAGGTTCTCGACGGTGGTGTCGGGGTGTTCTGCGGATCGGGTGGGGTGGAGCCCCAGTCCGAGACCAACTGGCGTTATGCCAACGATTCCGAGGTTGCCCGGATCATTTTTGTCAACAAGCTCGACCGGATTGGCGCTGATTTCTACCGCGTCATCCAACAAACCAAGGATGTCCTTGGAGCCAAGCCTCTCGTCATGACCATCCCGATCGGTTTTGAGGATTCATTTGTTGGTGTGGTCGACGTCCTCGAAATGAAAGCATGGGTGTGGGACGACTCCGGTCTCCCCGAGAACTACGAGATCCAGGAGATCCCCGAGGACCTCAAGGAAAAGGCCGAGCAATACCATAACGAGCTCATCGAGACCGCCGTCGAGCAGGACGACGAGCTCATGGAAGCCTATCTCGAAGGTGAGGTGCCTACCATCGAACAAATCAAGAAGTGCATCCGCAAGGGAACGATCGCCCTCGATTTCTTCCCGGCCTTCTGTGGATCGGCCTTCAAGAACAAGGGTGTCCAGAACGTGCTCAACGCGGTGGTGGATTATCTTCCATCACCTCTCGAGGTGGATCCCGAGCCTGAGTTTGACGACGAGGGTGAGCTGACTGGAAATCACGCCATTGTGGATCCTAACGGGCCGCTTCGTGCCCTGGCCTTCAAGATCATGGATGACCAGTTCGGTGCCCTGACCTTCACCCGCATCTATTCGGGTAAGATGAATAAAGGCGACACCATCCTCAACACCTTCACCGGCAAGACCGAGCGGGTGGGGCGTTTGGTGGAAATGCACGCTGACGACCGAACCGAGCTCGATAGCGCCCAGGCCGGCGACATCATCGCTTTGGTGGGTCTCAAGAACGTGCAGACCGGCCACACTCTTTGTGACAAGGACAATCCGGCCACTCTTGAGCCGATGGTCTTCCCGGATCCCGTGATCTCGATCGCGGTGGCTCCGAAGGACAAAGCCAATGCCGAGAAACTCGGGGTGGCACTCGGCAAGATGGTGCAGGAAGATCCTTCTTTCCGCGTGGAGACCGATCAGGATTCCGGTGAGACCATTCTTCGTGGAATGGGTGAGCTTCACCTCGACATTAAGGTCGATATTCTCAAGCGGACCCACAAGGTTGAAGTGGACGTCGGGGCTCCTCAGGTGGCTTATCGCGAAACCATCACCAAGGAAGTTTCCGACAGCTACACTCACAAGAAGCAGTCCGGTGGTTCCGGTCAGTTCGCGAAGATCGACTACACTCTCACTCCGCTTGAGCCGGGTGAAGGTTTCCAGTTCGAATCGACCGTGGTGGGCGGAAACGTTCCCAAGGAATATTGGGGTGCGGTGGAGAAGGGCTTTGCGAACTCCCTCGAGAAGGGTGTGCTCGCGGGCTATCCCTGCCTCGACTTCAAAGTGACTCTCTCCGACGGTGGCTTCCACGCGGTTGACTCCTCGGCCGTTGCCTTCGAGATTGCCGCCAAGGCGGCATACCGTCAGACCGTGCCCAAGGCCGGTGCCCAGATTCTCGAGCCGATCATGAAGCTCGATGTCTTCACTCCGGAAGATCACGTGGGTGATGTCATTGGTGACCTCAACCGTCGTCGTGGCATGATCCAGTCCCAGGACACCGCTTCCGGCGGGATCCGCATCAAGGCCCAGGCTCCGCTTTCCGAGATGTTCGGATACATTGGCGACCTTCGGACCATGACTTCCGGACGGGGCCAGTTCTCGATGGAGTTTGAACACTACGCTCCGTGCCCGAAGAACGTCGCCGACGACGTCATCGCCGAGGCCAAGGAACGCGAAGAGGCCAAGAAGAAATAATCAGTCCTTCTGTCTCGTTTTTTTTCAAAGGCGCACCGGAGACGGTGCGCCTTTTTTGCGGGAGAGCGAAAGGCAAGAGAAGGGGAGTGGGACCAAGGGCAAGACAACTTGTCAGACAACTCCCCGGGCCATTAACTGTCCGGGATTTTTCCTCGAGCGATTTTCACAGGGTCATCCAGCTAGGGAAGAGATTGACATAAGACTGGTACTTTTCTGAACACCTGAAATGCTGGCTGGATGCCCAGAAATCCAGCAAAAATCGACTA
>JASFWU010000164.1:0-6464 GCA_050049035.1 Akkermansiaceae bacterium
TCGCAAACTACAACGACCTCGCCAAGACCACTCACCAAACGATCAAGAAGGTTCAGGAAGCGATCGAGTCTTTGCGATTCAACACCGCGATCTCGTCGATGATGGAATGCACCAACGCCTACACCGCGGCCAAGGAGGTGCCGCGCGATCTCTTCCTCATTTTCCTCAAGCTCCTCAATCCTTTCGCACCGCATCTCACTGAAGAAGTGAACTCGGCCTTGGGCGAGACCGAACTCCTCAGCGAGCAAAGCTGGCCCGAGCTCGATGAATCACTCCTCGTGGAGTCCGAGATCCAGCTCATCGTCCAGGTCAACGGCAAGCTTCGCGCCCGCATCATGGTCCCGGCCGACATCTCGAAGGAGGACGCCGAAGCCAAAGCCCTCGCCGAGGAAAACGTGCAGAGTTTTGTGGAAGGCAAGACTGTCCGCAAGGTCATCGTGGTGCCCGGAAAGCTCGTGAACATTGTCGCGAACTGAGATTCCGGTTTGAACAGCGAAAGGTGGCGGAGACTTCCGGTTTCCTCGCCTCTCGAGCATTTTCGTCTCTTTCGCAGTTGTTTTGAATAGAGCGTTCCCACACATCATTCAATCCGGCTCATCAAAAAGCTGAATGTCCGTCGCTCTCAGCCATGCAAATTCCAGCAATATGCCTTCCGCTTGGCCCGTAGACAATCCCGGGAGTGGAGTAGATCTTCAACCGCTCTTCTCAAACTGATCGAAAAGCCCGAATATGATGAAACGTCGCGATATCCTGAAAACTGCCGGCTGCACCCTGTTCCTGCCGACGCTGGAGAGCTTCGGGCAGAATCGCCCCGCCGAGTCCGACGCCGAGGTGAAGCGGCTTTTCTGTGTCAGCATGGGCTACGGTTTTTTCACCGACGTCCTCCCGCAAAGCGATGGCGCGAACTACACCTTCAGCGACCACATGGAGCCGCTGAAGAAACACCGCGAAAATTTCACCCTTTACTCGAAGATGAAGTTCGGAGGGAACCATGCTCATGACCACCGGTGCTTCGTCGGGAACACCACCACAAATCCAGACTCGCTCGACCAAATCGTGGCGGAAAAGGTGGGCGATCAAACCCGCGTTCGCAATGTCGTCACCTTCATGGGCCACGCCCATCACCACATTGTCGCTTCGTGGAGGGACCGGCTTCCCGTGATGCCGATTCAGTCGACCAGGGTCCTGTTCGAAACCCTCTTTGCCAAAACCGACCGCAAGACCCAGGAGCGGCTGCTGGCTCACAAAAAGAGCGTCCTCGACACCTCCCTCGAAGACGCAAAGTCTCTCATGAAAAAAGTCTCGGGCCGGGACAAGGAGAGACTGGAAGAGTATTTCGCGGCCTTGCGTGAATCCGAGCAGGAACTCAACAAGTCGATCGAGTGGCTCAGCCGTCCTCGCCAGGATGTCGAGTTCCCGGTCGCTCCCTCCTTCCAGAACGAATTCCTCGCAACCGACATCGACAAGAAACGCTTCCTCTCCAACCCGCGTCAGATTCAACGCGGGATCGCCTTCGACATGATCTACAAGGCGTTCAAATTCGACGTCACCCGCGTGGTCAATTTCTACATGGTGGGCCTCGACAATGATCACCACCTCACGACGCACAACGTTCCCAAGTCGGAGGATGCTCGTACTAGTCTGACGAAGTACGACTCCTCCTTCTTCTCCCTGATGTCCAACTTCTACGACAAGCTCTCCGGCACCAAAACCGAATCGGGGAAAACGCTCATGGATGAAACCATCACCGTCTCCACTGGAAACAACAGTGTGAGCCAGCGAATGGGACCTCACAACGGGAACGAAATCCCGGTCTTTGTCGCGGGTGGAAACCTGCCCAATCACGGCGGCCACGTCATTCGCAAAGGCGAGACGACCTGCGATATCTACCTCTCGATCCTTAAGAAGTTCGGCATCGAACGGGAACGGTTCGGCAACAGCCGGAAGCAACTCGAGTTGTAAGACCATGTTGATTGACCAAATCACCAGAGCGGCCGCTCTCGTGCTGTTTGCAGGCTCCTTTGCTGCCGAGTGCTTTGCGGATCAAAGGGCGCAGACACAGGAGTTCTTCAATATTCATTGCATCGCGTGTCACGGAGAGAAAAAGAGCAAGGGGGGACTCCGCCTGGACCGATTTGATGCCAAGCAATGGAACGATCCGGACCTCCTCGATGAACTCCATGAAGCGATCGAATCGGGCGACATGCCGCCGGAGGATGCCAAGACTCTCCCCACACCCCAACAATCCAAAGCCTCGCTGAAGTTGCTGGGTGACCAGCTTCGCTCTCTTGCCGAAAAGCAAAGACCGGGGATGCTGAAAAGACTGAGCCGGGTTGAGTATCAGAACACCGTCAATGATGTCTTCGGCACCGACTTCCTCGTCCTTGATCAGCTGCCGATGGACAACATCGATGCCGGCTTTGATAACAATGCCGACAATCTGCACATCTCGCTGGTCGACATGGAGTCCTACTTCTACGTCGCCAACCGGATCGCCGGGAGCGTGGTGGGCGACAAGCCCGCTCCACGCGAAGTTCTCTACTCGACGAAGAACACCGACATCGATACTCACAGCCACAAGGACGATACCAAGGGTTTCGCCCCGTCGCTGGACCGCACGACACGTCCGCTGGTGTTCTCGGCCCCCTCGATTCAGATCAAAATCAATCCGTCGGTCAAAACGAGTGGAGTTTACCGGATTGTTCCCCAGGGGTTTTACATCAAGGCCAGGTTCGTTCCCGGGAACCGGGTAAAAGAACGACTCCCAGCCGTCACCGAGATGACGGACCTCGATGAGAACGAGGCACTGCAAACCGAACACTCCATGAGCTACTTCCTTCGGAAAAACTCCGGAGTGGGACAGAGCATCGTGAATGCCGTTCCCAAAAATGCCGCCTGGCAGGAGTTCGATCCGCGGGAAGGATTCACCACGCGACTCACCCCCACCGACACCATTGTTCTCAGGTGTAACTCGGTGAATGGAAGCGGAGTCCAACGGATGTTCTGCATTGAGACCGCCACCATGACCGGCCCCGTTTACGAGTCATGGCCACCCAAGACCCCGTTCTATCAAACCTACTGCAAGGACATCGATGCCTCTGCCAACGATGAGACCTGCCGAAAGGTTTTAAAGAGACTGGCCCACAAGCTCTTTCGCCGTCCCGTCTCCGACGCCGAGATGAAGCCCTTCTATCAGCAGGCCGAGAAAGAGTTCGCTCAAGGTCGAAGCATCTACTCCGGCCTGCAAGCCGGGATTCGCGGGATGCTTTGTTCTCCGAAGTTCCTCTTCAAAAAGGAAGGCGAATTAGGGTCATTGGATGAACACGCGATCGCAGCCCGCATGTCGTATTTCTTGTGGAACTCCCTACCCGATGAAACCCTTTTTGAGTTGTCGCGACAGGGAAAGCTGAAGGATCCCAAAGTCCGGCGCGAGCAGGCTCTCCGCATGTTGCAGGACCCAAGGTCCGACCGCTTCACCAAGGACTTCGTCTATCAATGGCTTGATCTCGAGAAGCTCAAGATCATCGAACCCGACCTCAACATTTTCAGGGTCGAGGAATTCGACCTCGTCCGACATCAGATCAAAAAAGAACCGGTTGAGTTTTTCAAAGAAGTCCTCTCAAGCAACCTGAACCTTACCAACTTTATCGATTCCGACTGGGTGATGATCACGCCGGAGCTCAACTACATCTATCGCATCAAGGGTCACCCGGTCGCAAAGGTTGGAAAGAGACCTGGAGCCAGCAAGATTTCCCCCAAGGATTACCGGCCGAAGCAGATCAACTCGAAGTTCACCAAGGTGAAGCTGGACGAGAAGAACCGCTATCGAGGTGGCCTCCTGACGCAGGCCGGCTTCATGTTGATGACGACCAACAACGGGGAATACACCAACCCGTTTTACCGGGGAGCCTGGGTGCTGAAGAGTTTTTACGGAGACCATCTTGAAACACCCGAGGATCTTGAGATCTCGGCTCTCAGTCCGCCGACCAAAACGGTGACCATCAAGGAGACGATCGACGCCCATCGGGAGGAAGTGAGCTGCAACACTTGTCACAAGAAGATGGACCCGTTGGGGATCGCGCTGGAGAACTTCGACGTTATGGGCCGCTGGCGTGATCAATACACTGACGTGAGCAACTACACTTCGAACAAGAAGAAAGGGGAACTATTCCCTGTCGACACCAGAACGGTTCACATGGACGGCCGCGCCTTCGAAGGCCCCCAGGGTCTGAAGAAGATTCTCATGGAAGACAAAGACAAGTTCTCCCGAGCCTTCCTTGAGAACCTCTTGTCGTACGCGATGGCCCGGGAACTCACCTTCCTCGACCGAGACCAGATCGACCAGCTCTACGAGCGGTCCGCCGAGAAAGACTTCAGACTCCGCGACATCCTTCTGGAGATCGTGTCATCGGACGAGTTCACCCGGCGGTAGACCAGTGCGAGCAAATAGAAATGACCTCCGAAATGGTAGTGATGACCCCGAAACTCAGTTCATTTCGCTTTTAGCAAAATTACCGGTGTTGATTGCGGTGACTGGGATGGAGCAAATTACCTTCGCTGTCAGCTTGGGATGAATGGTATATCGGACTTGTTGTTGAGTTGAAGCTTTCCCTAATTATTGGCTTCGGTCCAACTCCCGCCTTTTTTCGATCGCTGATACGATCTGGTCGATTTCGGAGGGTTTCAGATTCAAACCCTGGATGCGATTCTGAACCTCATTGACAGGAGCAAGATGTTGCCGGCGGTATGCCGTATTGTAAAACAACTTGCCGGATTCGGAGTCAGTAGGGTGAAAGATAAGATTTGCCAGGAATGTGGCTCGCAGGGAGTCTTCAGGCAGCGAGCAGATGAGGTCGAGGCCAGACGTCTGGTCTGCACCCTCCAAGTAACTGAAAATCACTCCGAAGTACCATACGTTCCCCCAGCGTTCAGGATTTTCTTCAAGCCAGTTTAAAATCTGAGTAGCTTCGTACTTGGTGTAAGTGTCTGAGCCTTCCTGGAAAAAGCGGAAAAGGTGGAAGTCGTTGCGGGACTCAGGGCGCTCTTTCTCAAAGTCCATCCACCAACTCAAGGCTGTGGTGAAGTCCTGACGTCGCCACCGGGTGGCAATCTCGACATGGGGCAGATAGAACTGGAACCCCCACTTTCTTGATTCATCGCGGTAGACTGGTCGGAAGTGCTCAAAAAGCTCTTCAATTTCGTGGGCTTTCGTGTGCCGAGCCACTTCGAATTCGCATTCCCGACAGAAAGCGCGTAACGCGTTTTCGACCCACATGGCGGCCAGGCGAAGTTGTTCCGTGGTTGAGGCACCCGATTCATCAATCCATGGTTTGGTGAGCTCGCTTTTCAAGAAATCGAGCGCCTGCTTCTCATCCTGCTTGGTCCATTCGCGAAAGGCCACAAAAGCAAAAGCATGGTCGCCCAATTGTGCCAGCACACTCGTCCAGTTCATGTCATCGTTCTCCTGCTTCACCAGGGCCATAGCATATCGAATAGCTCCTTCGGGATCGGACTTTGCCCAGCCATGTAGGATCGAAATCAGATTAGCCTCTAAAAATTCGGGAAAAAACATGGGGTGTCCCTCAGCTTCAATTTTTGCGGGTGAGCGGGCGTTGAGGAAACGAAGGGCTTTGGAGTGATTGAGTTGCCCTAATCTCGCAAAGATCTCATGGGAGATTCTGTTAAGTCTCCTCCAATCCTGAACCCGGTTTTTCCGCGTCACTGGATCAAGAAGAGAGTCGTAGAAAGGATTGGGCCTGGACGAATGATCGATGCATTCCTGGGCCAGATCCAGAGTGTGCTCAAAGTTGAGAGCCGGAAAATATCCTACCAATTCTTCGGTAGTTGGGGCTGCGTCTTCTTTTTCGACGATTCCGAGCAGGACATTGTAGGCCTCTGCCGAGGTCATTCCTGCTTCCTTCTCCGGCATGGCCGGTCCCTTTTCTGGTGTTCCGTCGGATGCTTCGTTGCAAGAAACTGCCGTCAAGAGGATGAGTGACCAGTAGGTGAATCTCCTTGTTCTCTTGATTTTTGGAAACAACAACGCTTTGAACACAGTGCGAAAACTAAAGTTGATCCACAAGAAGGTGAAGGGTGAATTTGTTCGGGGCATTCACCTTCCTCGACCGCGATCAGATCGAGCAGTTCTACAAGAAGTCCGCTGAGAAAGATGTCAGACTCCGCGACATCGTCCTGAAGCTTGTGTCATCGGATGACTTTACCCGGCGGTAGATCCGGCTGCGCCCAAAATCTTGCCCGGCCGGAAGGAACGCAAAGAGCCAATCGCCAAAAGCCAGCGTGGTAAACCTTGTGGTGATCTTCCTCCTCTGGCTTGATCGCCCTGCTAAATACCATGGCAAAACTCTATTTCTACTACGCCGCGATGAATGCGGGCAAGAGCACCAACCTCTTGCAATCGAGTCACAACTACCGGGAGCGCGGGATGGGCACCTTGCTCCTGACTC
>JASFWU010000165.1:0-6410 GCA_050049035.1 Akkermansiaceae bacterium
TCTGGTATACCCCAACCGGAGTCGGCGCTGCAGAAGTGAAGTGCTCGCTTTCCCCTCGGCACGCAACACTTCGATGCATCGTTCAAGGGTTTCTTCATCAGCATCCGACACCTCCTCCTCTCCGTTTTCTCCACCGGAACCACCACTCTCGATTACTTTCTGAATGCTTTCCTCAAAGCGCTGCTCACTTTGATTCGAGCAGAATTTGACGATTTCCTCGACCTCCTCATCGGAAACAAAGGCACCCTGCGCCCGCTCCAGCTTGGCCGAACCCGGCGGGAGGAAGAGCATGTCACCCTTTCCAACCAGCTTCTCCGCACCCTTGGTATCGAGAATCACCCGGCTATCCAGGGAAGAGGAAACCTGGAAGGCAATCCGGCTTGGAATGTTCGCCTTGATAATGCCGGTCACAACATCCGCGCGTGGTGTTTGGGTCGCCACAATGAGGTGAATCCCCGCGGCCCTCGCTTTTTGTGCAATGCGGGCAATGGCACCTTCGACGTCGGCCGGGGCGGTTTGCATCAGGTCGGCCAACTCGTCGATGATCACGACGATGTATGGGAAGCGATCCGGGATTTCGAACTCATCGGAATCAACATCATCCTCATCCGCCATCGGTCCGAGATCCCCATCCTCAAAAGCTTTGGCCATCGATTCAATTGCCTCTTCATCGACAATTGAATCAAGATCAGCCTGTTCTTCTTCGGTGAGGACCTCGGGCTCCGGCCGGACTCGGTTATTGAAACCGTCGAAGTTGCGAACCCCCATTTTTGCAAAAATTTTATAGCGTCGTTCCATCTCGTTGACGCACCAATTGAGCGCACCCACCACTCGCTTGGGATCGGTCACTACCGGCACCACAAGGTGGGGCAGCTTGGCGTAAACCTGCATTTCAACCACCTTGGGATCGATCATGATGAAGCGAAGTTCATCGGGACCAAACTTGTAAAGGATGCTCGTAATGATGGAGTTGATGCAGACGGACTTTCCAGCTCCGGTGGCACCCGCGACCAGACAATGAGGCATGGCAGCGAGATCCCCCACCACGGTGTTGCCGTAAACATCCTTGCCGAGTGCGAGAGGAATCTTCCGCTTGGAACTACGGAAGGCTTCATCCTGCAGGAGCTCACGGAGAGCAACCGCAACCCGGTTGTCGTTGGCAATTTCAATGCCAACCGTATCCTTGCCTGGAATGGGAGCGAGGATGTTGATGCGCTCCGCCCGGGTCGCTCTGGCAAGGTCGGCTTCCAGCTGGGT
The DNA here is from genome assembly GCA_050049035.1 of Akkermansiaceae bacterium. GTDB lineage: Bacteria > Verrucomicrobiota > Verrucomicrobiia > Verrucomicrobiales > Akkermansiaceae > SW10. Next base: position 1,258 of record JASFWU010000165.1, read on the forward strand.
GATTCGACTCACCCGAAGGCCAACCGCCGGGTAGATTTCATACCGGGTAATGGTAGGGCCACGCGTGATGTCTCCGGCCGTGACCTCCACCCCAAAGGCCTTGCAGGTCTCAATAATGACAGTCTGCGTGGCGAGCAGCTCGTCACTGAAATCCTCGGGCGCTTCTTCGTTTTCCTCGTACTCCAGAAGGTCAAAACCTGGCAGTTCGTAATCTTCAAAGCCCTCCGTACTCAGCCCGGTATGAGATGGTTTCTTTCGCTCAAAAGGACGGGCTCCTACGACAGGAGCGGACTTCTTCTGGGAGGAATCAATGATCTGGGGAGTGGGAATCTCGCGCAACGCAAGGACAGCCTGACCGTCTTCCTCGACTCCGCCGACCGGGGTTTCCACTGGAGTCTCCGCTTTCTTGGCCCGCTTGCGTTTGGCCTTCTTTTTAGCAGGAACCACAGGCTCCGGGACACTACGGGACACCCTCTTCTCGCGCCATTGTCCCATCAACTGCCGGGAGGTCGCCAGAGAGGACCTCAAAAAAGCCACAGGATGCCAGCCGGTAAGAAGAATCAGGCTGGCGAAATAAACACCAACCAAGACGATCGCCGATCCCCAGGCACCGAGGAGGTTCTTAAAAACAAAGTTGCCGAGCCCTTCCCCGACCGCTCCGCCCGGCCAGTTTCCAAAATGAACACTCCCAAAGATCCCGAGAACACTCACCAGCGCCGCACTCGCCAGCATCAGGCTTCCGAAGCCAATCAAAGTGTGGGCACCGAGACGGCTTTTGAACCAAGCTACCGCAACCCCCAGCCAGATGGTTCCGACCGCAAGAAGGTAGGCAGCGGCTCCAAACAAGCCGATGAAAACAAAGCCAATCAAGGCTCCCACCGGTCCAATGAGGTTTCGGGTATCTCCATCGACCGCACCTTCGGGCGCGAAGCTGCCCAAAACCGACCACTCGGCAAAATCAACCGTGGTAAAACGCAGCAACGAGAAAAACAGCAAGAGCCCACCGAGAATCAAGCCCACTCCCAGCATTTCCTGGCCACCCTCTTTTTTCAGCACAGCGTGCTGCTTTCTCGGCTTGTTTTGGTTGGCCATGGCTTCCTCTGGGAGTTCACTTTCACTCCCGATGACAAGGAAGGTCGCACACTCCGGCCTCACCACGCAAGAAGGAAGTTTCAGTATTCTGCATAATCCACCTTTCTTAAATATCGCCCCGACGAGTCTGGTCTTGTGACATGCGCGAGCGGGAGACACGGTTTGCCCATGGAACCGCTGACCTTCCTTCCGATTTACATGACACGGGTTTGGGGTGGAAGATCCCTCGAGTCAATTTACCACCGGGACCTCCCCGACGACCAACCTTACGGAGAGTCCTGGGAAATCTCGGACCGGGAAGACGAGCAATCGGTCGTCAAGGGTGGCCCCTATCACGGAAAGACCCTCCATGAACTGTGGAGCTCTCATCGCGAGGAAATTTTTGGAGCAGGTCTCCACGGTGACCGCTTTCCTCTCCTGATCAAAATCCTCGATGCACGTGACGACCTCTCCATTCAGGTTCATCCACCGACCTCGATCGCGAAGCAGCTTGGCGGCGAACCCAAGACCGAGATGTGGTTCATTGCGGATTGTGAACCCGATGCCGCGCTCTACATCGGACTGAAAAACGGAGCAACACGGGAATCGTTCGAGCAAGCCCTTCGCGAAGTTACGGTCGAAGAAGTGGTTCACGCCGTTCACCCTTCACCCGGCGAATCCATTTTTATTCCTTCCGGCCGACTTCATGCCATTGGAAGCGGATTTCTCATCTACGAAATCCAGCAAAACTCCGACACAACCTATCGCGTCTACGACTGGAATCGCGTCGGACTCGATGGCCACCCCCGCGACCTCCACATCGATGAATCTCTCGCTTCCATCGATTTTGAAGATCACGAACCAACGATGGATGAACCCAAAGGATCCACCCTGGCATCGTGCGAATTTTTTGTGGTGGACCGCCATGAGCTCACGGATGGTCAAGCCATCGGGAATCAAGAGGAGCGCTTCTCCATCCTGACCGTCGTCTCGGGAACGATCACTTCGTCAGGAGGGGCTGAATTTCAGAAGGGGGACTTCCTTCTCCTTCCAAAAGACGCAGACCCGCTCAGGGCCACCGGCGACACTGTCGTCCTGCAAACCCGCCTCCCCTGATTGGTCTATTCCTCGAGAGACCGACCCATCGGTTCGAATTGAGTGTTTTCTGACAATGGCAACTTCCAATGTTCTCCAGAAATGACAGGCTGGAAGGATGAAGCACTTCCTGATCTTTCTCTTTCTTTTAACCGCCCCACTCCATTCATCCGAATGGGTCTCCCTGTTTAACGGCAGGGATTTGAGCGGCTGGACGATTAAAATCGCAAAACATCCACTGGGAGCCGACCCCTTCCAGACCTTCCGGGTGGAAGACGGAATTCTGAAGTGCGAGTACGACAAGTATCCCAAGTTCGACAAGCAGTTTGGTCACCTCTACTCCAATCTGGCTTACTCCCATTATCTCCTTCGACTTGAATACAAATTCGTCGGCAAACGAATGGCAGATGCTCCCGGATACGTGAATCTCAACAGCGGAATCATGGTGCACTCCCAACCGCCTCAAAGCATGTCGCTTGATCAAGGCTTCCCTGTGAGCATGGAATTCCAGTTCCTCGCCGATGAAGGAAAGGGTCCCCGTCCCACCGGCAATGTCTGCACGCCCGGAACCAATCTCGAGATCGACGGAAAACTGGTCACCAAGCACATCGTTCAATCATCCGCGGAAAACCTGCCGGCCGACAAGTGGGTGAAGATCGAGATCGAAGTACGAGGGAGCTCCGAGATCATCCACCGGGTCGAGGGCAAGGAAGTCCTTCGCTATCAAAAGCCCCAACTCGATCCCAAAGGGGCGGTTGTTCCGACCAAGGACCTTCTCGAGGCGGGCGCCCCTCTTCTTCTGAGTCACGGGCACATCGCCTTGCAAGCGGAAGGCCAGCCGGTCTGGTTCCGAAACATCGAGCTCAAGCAGCTTGAGGCCACCCCGGTCAAAAAATGAGGGAGCAATTCCGATTTCGCGAGCCCTCGCACGAAGACGCCGAAAAGCTTGCTGAACTCGGCCGCGATACCTTCATCGAAACCTTCGGCCACCTGTATCACCCCAGCGACCTGCATTCGCATCTCGCAGAAGTCTACTCCGAGGAAGCCATCAGAGAGGAATTGGGAAATCCGGCTTTGTCCCATCTGGTCGTTGCGGATGGATACGACTTGATCGCGTTCATCAAAACCGGACCTTTAAACCTACCCGTTTCGGCGCCCCTTGCGAACGCCGGGGAGATCAAACAGCTCTATGTTCGAAAACCGTTCCTTGGACACGGGCTCGGCAAACAACTGATATCCCGAGCCCAAGCTCAAATGGAATCGGAAGACATCGACCATCTCTACCTCAGCGTCTTCAGCGAGAATCATCGGGCGATCCGCTTCTACGAAGGTCTGGGGTTTCAAAAGTGCGGAGAATATCAATACCCCGTGGGCACCCACCTCGATCTCGAATGGATCATGCACCGACCTTTCGAACACGCACTCTGATCAGGCAACTCGGGAGGAGACTTTCACCAAGGCGGGTTTTCTGATTTGATTCCGGGACGTCTCAAAAAGATGCCGGAAATAAAAAACGACCTGCCGTCTCACATCCAAAACCAAACGACAACCCCACCCTATGGCCAAAGCTCTTCACATCGATCTGCACAAGGTTGCCAACTTCACCAATGCCTCCCTGGTCATCCTCAATGTCGCCTTTTTCTTTGCGGGCATTTACTTCTCCTTCTACTTCCACTTCTTCACAATCGCCCTGCTGTTCGTCAACATCGTCAATTTCTTCTACCGGCACATTCAAACCGAACACACCCTCTTGCGGAACTTCGGCATTCTTGGACAGGCCCGCTACCTCATCGAAAGCATAGGCCCTGAGATCCGACAGTATCTCATCGCCAGCGACACCGAGGAACGCCCTTTCAACCGGGACGAGCGTTCGGAGGTTTACCGTAAGGCCAAGAACGTCGACTCAGCGGCTTCCTTCGGGTCGCACATGAACTTTGACAGCACCGAGATCAAAGTGCGCCACTCCATGTTTCCATCCGACATTGAAGGCCTCGCTCCATTCCGGGTCACATTTGGCGAAGCACGCGGAGTCGCCCAACCTTATACCATCGAAAAGCCTCTCATTATCAGCGCAATGAGCTACGGCGCTCTCGGAATGAGCGCGGTGCGCGCGCTTGCCCGAGGAGCCAGTCTGGCAGGCATTCCGATGAATACCGGCGAGGGAGGCTTTCCCAAGTATCACCTGATGGAAGAAGGAGACCTCATCTATCAAATTGGAACGGCCAAATTCGGAGTGAGGAAGGAGGACGGCTCGCTGGACAGCGACAAACTTGTCGAGATCGCTTCGAAGCCACAGGTGAAGATGATCGAGATCAAACTATCCCAAGGAGCCAAACCGGGCAAAGGCGGCCTCCTTCCCAAAGAAAAAATCACCGAAGAGATCGCCGAGCTCCGGGGCATTCCGCAGGATCGCGATGCCGTTTCGCCAAGGCATCACGTCGAATGCACCGACATCGACTCAACCCTCGCCTTCATCTCCAAAATTCAAGGACTCGTCGATCTTCCCGTGGGCATCAAGATCTGTCTCGGATCAGCCCGCGAATTCGAGGACTTCGTGCGCGGAATGGTCGAGAACGAGACCTTTCCAGACTGGATCACAGTCGACGGAGCGGAAGGTGGAACCGGCGCAGCTCCCCAGGCCTTCATGGACCGGGTTGGAGTTCCGCTCTACCCCGCACTTCACACCGTGAACACCCTTCTCAAGAAATATGGCATCCGGGATCGAATCCGCATTCTGGCGAGCGGAAAACTGATCACACCCAGCAAGCAGTTCACCGCGATGGCCCTCGGAGCCGATGCCATCACTTCGGCCCGGGGCTTCATGTTGGCGCTTGGCTGTATTCAAGCACTTCAATGTGGCAACAACACCTGCCCGATTGGCATCACCACTCACGACCCCTCGCTCCAGGCCGGCTTGATTCCCGAAGTGAAAGCCGAGCGAGTGAAAAACTACGTCAACAACACCGTTCACGATCTCAAGGAACTCC
>JASFWU010000166.1:0-6363 GCA_050049035.1 Akkermansiaceae bacterium
TGGTTTCGAAAACGGTGCCTTCTTCCGCGAACTGGCCGGTGAAGCCGGGAAGCGCGGTGGCCGAGGTCTTGGTCCAGCGCCAGGAGAATTGCGGAAAGAAGCTCCCGGTGTGGCCATCCATCTTCACGGTGGCCGGAAGCAGCAAGGCCAGGCCGGTGCCAATCAAGCGCGTTCGCCAGGAAAGCCCGCTCAAAAGGAGCAACCAAACCAGGGCGAAGGCTCCCATCAGGACTAAAAAGACGAGATTCACCGCACCGACTGATCCCTTTTCTTCAATCGCCGGGATGAGGCGAAGGACGATCCACATCACCAGCAAGACGATCTCGACCCGCAGCAAAAGTTTCCAGCGGACCTTGGTTGGATTTGATTCGGCTTCCTGCTCCACGATCCGAACATACCCCTGTTGTCCGTTTGCTCAAGATCTCCGGCAGGTTGCTCACGTCGCGGGAAACGTCACCCGAGAATTCGATGGAATAAATGATGCCATTGGCCAATCCTATTCCCAGAATGACGGATCGGTGGAGCATGAGAATCATCAGGGCTTTGATGGCTCTGCTGCTTTCGACCGCTTTTGTGATCCCATCCTCCGGTTTTCCCCTTCCATCTGAAGCCGAGGCCCCCGATGACGGATGTCCATTTTGTCAGGTGATCCATGAGGACTTGTCCTGTTGCGAAGATGCCTGCTGTGAATCGGAAGAGCCTGACGAGGAACCGGTTCAGCCATGCGATGGAAATGACTGCCAGTGCCCGGACTGTCCAGGGCCACCGCCGACTTCGCTTCCACTCAATGCCGTGGACTTCACTCAAACTCATCGCTTTTTGCCATCCGGAAGATCCCTGTTGAACCCGGGATCCTCTCCGGAGTGGTGTTCATGGAACGAAGCTCCGGTCCCGCCACCACCGCGGGTGGGCTGAAAAAACAAAGCCAGGGACCAGCCAATGCGCTTGGTCCATCGCCCGTTTTTTCAACCCAAGAAAAATGTAATCCATGATAACTTTGATCACTGCTGCAGTGCTCTCGCTTTCCGGAATCACATTCTCCAACCAGGCTGAAGTCCTTCCACGCAACTGTGGATGTGCCCAGTGCTCCTGCGAGGTGTGTTTCGACTGCCCGAATTGCTGCGAAGGTTGCGAGTGCAAGTGAGCCCGTAATTCTCACGAAACCTGCAGGCGTTCGTCCCACCGGGGCGGGCGCCTTTTTTTGTCAGGGCAACTCCATCAAAAAACAATGATGACAAGCGGCGAAAGAAACGGGAATACTTCCCCCGCCCCGAAGCGCTCCCCAAGCACCCGACCAAAACAAACACACCCATGCCTACCCAAGTTGGACTCATTTCACTCGGCTGTGCCAAAAACCTCATCGACTCCGAGATCATGCTCGGACATCTGCAGGAGGAAGGCATGACCCTGGTTCCCGATCCCGAATTGGCGGATGCCCTCATCATCAACACCTGCTCGTTCATCGATGTCGCCAAGGACGAATCAGTGGGCACGATCATTGAGGCGGTGAACGCGCGTCAGGAAGATCCGGCCCGCGAGAAGCAAAAGATCATTGTCGCGGGTTGCCTCTCCCAACGATTCCAGAAGGACCTTCCGGGGCTTCTTCCGGAAGTGGATGCCTTTGTGGGACTCGACCAGATTACCGACGTTGCTTCAATCGTGCGCCAGACCATCGACCGCAACCACGCCGAGGAAGGGTCGCTCGATACCGTCACTGCCAAATCGCGTTACATCCCCGACTACACCACGCCGCGGTTTCGTCTCACGCCGGGGCATATGGCCTACCTCAAGATTGCCGAGGGCTGCAATCACACCTGCTCGTTCTGCATCATCCCGAAAATCCGCGGACAGCACCGTTCGCGCGATGAGGATTCGATCGTGCGCGAGGCCCGCGGATTGATCGCGCAAGGAGTCAAGGAGATCAACCTGATCTCACAGGACACCACCTACTTCGGGATGGATAAATGGCAGGGACGCGGAAACCGTCCCAAGCCGACCTCCGGGGTGGATTCCTCTCGCGGTGAATCGCTCGCTTCACTCTTGCGTGCTCTCAACGATCTCGAAGGAGACTTCTGGATCCGCCTTCTCTACACTCATCCGGCGCACTGGTCCGATGAGTTGATCCAGACCATTGCCGAGTGCCCCAAAGTGGCGCGCTACGTCGACATTCCGCTTCAGCACATTTCCGATCACATGCTCTCATGCATGAACCGCAAGACCGACGGGCAATACGTCCGCGATCTTTTGCAGCGGATGCGTGACGGCATTCCCGACCTTGCCATTCGGACTACTTTCATCACCGGCTTCCCGGGTGAAACCCAGGAGGATCACGACGAGCTCCTCGAGTTCATCAAGAGCTTTAAGTTCGAACGCTGCGGCATCTTCCAGTATTCCAAGGAGGAAGGCACCCGGGCCTACAAGCTGGAGGGACACATTCATCACGCCACCAAGAAAAAGCGTCACCGCGAGTTGACCTCGACGATTGATGAAGTGGCCCAGCAGGTGAACGAGGCGCAACTTGGAAAAACCAAGAGAGTTCTGGTGGAAGAGGAAGGCATTGCCCGCTCGATGTGGGATGCGCCCGACATCGATGGCCGTATCTTTGTGCCCATTGACTCACCGGTGGGTGAGTTTCTGGACGTCACCATCAAGGACCACCGCGGTTACGATCTCGTCGCGGGCTAGGATTTCGAGCGACTCTTATTTTCCTCCCATCCACGCCACGGCGGCGGGAACGATGCGTCTCCAACCGAGAGCGCGCACAAGATTGGAAAGGATCTCCCCTTCGGAGCGTCGCGGCACCACCGTGCTTTCCTCCACGAGGTCCGCCACCACCCCGGCGGCGGCCCTTTCGACCGGAAGAGTGAACCAGAGCAGCACCGTGGTGAGTCCGAGGGAAGCGGCAATGATTCCGATGACCCAGCTTCCTCCGAGCCGTCCGATGACCAGAGCGAAGGCCATCACGATGATGGTGAAGGCCGGAAGAGCCGCGCTGAACTTGGCGGCCCAGACCCGCCATTTGACGACACTTTCCTGCTTTCGGGCCATCAGGACCATCCCGGCGAGAAGTCCGGCTTCGGCAACATCGCGGGCTTTTCGGGAGTCTGCCAGTTTGGGCGGGAGGACGACACTCTTTGCTCCCACGACCATGAAGGGGCGGGTTTTCTCGATGACATCGACCGATTCGGCACCCGATTTCGCGAGAATCTTCTTCACCAATTCTCTTCCGGTGAGTCCGACTTCCTTGTCCCCGTCGGAGCGCAGGGCACCGTCCGAAAGAAACTTCCGCGCCAAAAAGGAAAGAATCAGAGGAATCAATCCGCTGAGAAGAAAAAGACGGGCAATCATTGCTGGGGGAAACCCTCACCTTGAATCGGCGAATTTTGAATTTCAATTTTCACCTTTTCGGCCAGACTCCCCGCTCACACCACACCCAAAATCCCATGGAAGACGAAAAACAACCCACTCCGCCAGAAGCGGTTAAGGTCGAGCCGACCGTTACTCCTGCATCCAATCAGAATCTCATCATCGGGATTGTGCTGGGTGCGGTTGTCCTTTTGCTGCTGCTCCTTGTGATCAGCCAGCAGTTCGAAAGCGGGCAGGAAAAAGAAGATCCCGAAGTGGCTGCTTTGAAACAGAAGATCAAGGATGAGCAGGAAGCCAAGGAGAAGCGCGAGCGCATCGAGCTTTCCGGAATCTCGGTTGATCCCGCGGCTCTGGTGACTCAAATCAAAAACGACACCGATGCCCTGGCCTCCCTGATTACGCAATCCCAAGCCAACGACGCGGCTCTCCGTGCAGCCCGCGCCGACACCGTAAGACTGGACCGTCTCAATCAGGATCTCAGCGGCCAACTGGCCCAGTATCGTGCAGCCGCCCAACGTGCCGAAACCCTTCAACGTCAGCTTGACCAGGAGCGTCTGGCCCGCGCCGGAATGGTTGACGAATCACAGGTCAAACAACTGCGAAGCGAACTGGAACTCGCCAAGGCCGAGGTCACGCGGCTGCAAGGCGAACTTGCCAAGCAGCAAGCCAATCAGGCCGGAATGGTGGATTCCAACACCTATGCTCTTTTAAAAGCTGACCGCGACCAGCTTCGTGAAATCAATCGAACCCTTCGCGACGAAATCCAACGTCTTCTTGAAGTAAACGGAGCCAATCTTTTCGTGACCCAGGACGACCTTTCCCCTCGTGCGGTGGCGCTTTACCGCGCGCTCAAGAAAATCGAACGCGAGGATCACCGGAAGCGCCGGGAAACCTACGCCACTCTCAAAACCACCATCAAAGCGGACGTCCGCGCCTCCATTCTCTTCAAGACCAACAGCGCGACCGTCGGACGGGAACATGAAGCAGAGTTGAAAGACATGGCGGTGCAGGCTCCTGAGAACTCCTTCTTCCTGGTGGTGGGATACGCTTCGACTTCAGGCGAATCACAAACCAACGAAGAGCTTTCATCGCGCCGGGCCACCCGGGTGGCATCGATGGTCAACTATCTCAAAAAGTCCGGCCAGGGAGTGCAGGCGGTTTACCTCGGAGAAGGAACACGCTTTGGACCGGAGGATTCTCCCAACCAGGTTTGCGAGGTTTGGGAGATCCGCCCTTAAGCTGGAAACTCAGCGTCCCTTCACCTGGGGCGCTTCGGCAAAGGGACGGGCGGCTCCCCGCCGGCGACCTTCGGCTCCGGGCTCACGTCCCTTTTCGGTGAAGACCGCAAGCCCGACCACACCCACGTTGCGGGTGTCACCATGGCGCAGGTTGGCGTATGAAGCCCCCACGGAAGAAAACTTAAAGGTTGCGATCTTATCCTCGCTGGTGCGGAAGCCCTTGATGGTGATTTTCTTTCCGGGACCAACAATATACCCACGCTTTTTGACCGAAGCCGGCTGGCCGTCCATCACATCAAGACCGTCGACACTGAGAACCACCTCAAGGCGTGCGTCGGTGATGTTTTTGACCGTGATTTGATACTCACGCCCTTTTTTACCGATCACAAACCGGTCGCCCCGGCACCAGGTATTCTCAAGACTCACAAGTCCGCTGGACATCCCCCATTCCACGAGCCCTCCGCCACCTCGTTGCATCCCTTTTCCTTTCCGACCGCGGTCGACTCCCATTCCCTTGGCACCATCGGCACTGTTGTAACGAATCAGGGAAATCCCGCTGGGTTTGGCTGCTGAGCGAACAAATCCGGTGTAGGTCATTTTGGAATCCACCTCCCGACCCCAACCGGTGGCGATTCCGGTCCGCTTCTTTTCCACCGCCTCCGGACCGTTCCAGGGCAACTGATTGTCCACCGGGTCTTCGGTCGTGACCGGCATCATCGCGGGGGCAACCGGTGCCCGTTGAGGAGCCGAGCAACTGACCACAAAGGCCGCCAGAGTCAGATAAAAAGAAACAGAAGCAAATCGGAAGGGTTTCATTGAATGCTAGAAAACCAGCAAGGACCTCATTCGTCAATCGCCAAATGCTGGTTTTTTACCACTTTAAACTTTCGGATTGATGGTATTGTTCACTTGACCGTCATGAACGATTCCCACAAAGAGAAGATCCCGACCATGAAAACATTTGCAAGGCTCTTCCTGATCGTCCCGCTATCCCTTGTGGCGACCCTCACCAGTTGCAGCACCAAACCACCTGCACCGAACCCCAGCCAGACGAAGATTCCCACCGCCGGGATCGTCAATCCGCATCCACCCGGCAGCTACGCGCACTTCACTTACAAGCCCTACCCGGGTACGACCAAGACCTGGAAAAACAATTCGTTGCTGGCAAAAGCCAATTCCTCCAACACTTCGGTCCGCATCGATCTTTCGAAACAGCGTGGTTTTCTGTTGGTGAATGGACAGATCGCAATGGACTACCGGATTTCCTCCGGGAATTCCAGGCACCGGACCCCGGCAGGATCCTATCGCATTATCGAGAAGATTCGCACCAAGCGATCCAATCTCTACGGGAAAGTCCTCAATGCCGAAGGCAAGATCGTGAAGACGGATGCAGACGCCCGTAAGGATGCCGTTCCCGAGGGGGGCTCGTTTCTGGGAGCAAGCATGCCTTACTGGATGCGCCTGACCGGAAACGGCATCGGAATGCACCAGGGGAATGTCAACCGAAGGTATGCTTCCCACGGATGCATTCGAACGCACTATTCGGCGGTCCCGATTGTCTTTGCCAAGACAAGGGTCGGCACCCCGGTGAGTGTCATCAACTAATCCAAGAGGCCGGACAAACGTCCGGTCTTTTTTTTTTACTCCCGCAGGAGGTTCCAGGCACAGACCAGCGCCTTGACCCCCGCCATTTCGATGGACGGGTCACAGCCTACTCCCCAGAGAATGGTGCCGTCCTCTTTCCGGAGCTGGACATAGG
>JASFWU010000012.1:0-18784 GCA_050049035.1 Akkermansiaceae bacterium
AATGGCCTGGCAAACGATGTCGGCGGTAAGATCCTCAGGGATCTTCCACGTTCCAAGTCCGGGTGAGGGGAGTGATGGTGGGGTTTGAATCTCCATGAGTGCAACGGTTTGAATTTTGAAACTAGAGCCTTGGCTTTGGGACCTTTGGGGGAGCCTGCCAGGCCGGGGCTCCCTTCAGGTTGACCTTCCTCTTGTAGATGCTGTGCCGGGTGGCGATGTAGAGGGTGTTTTCGTGCAGGTAGCAGTAGTTGACGCGCCCGTCTTCATAACGTGGCTTGGGCAGGACCAACTGGACTCGTCCGGGTTGATCGAAAATCTGCAGGCCGGCTTCGGTTCCCACGAGAAGATGCCCCGAGGCTGCCGCGCACTGGCCATCGAGAGCGCAAGAGGCATCGGTGGTGGGACGCTGGGCGTAGAAGTAGGGCTGGCCGTTGAAGAATTTGTTCTTTTTCGATGTGGCAGAGTAGTTGAAGGAGTGGATAAACGGACCAGCGAAATGACAGATGCAGAGCTGGGTTTGATCCGCGCTCAGGCCGATTCCATTCAGTCCTTTGAAGGAGTGACTCCGAAATCTATCGTACTTTTGATTTGGATTATCATCGGAGAGGGGTGAAGGCCGCATCCACTCGACTTTATTGTTTTTCGGAGAAGTGAAGAAAAGTTCCCCGGAATGTGAGACCACGATATCGTTGGCAAAGGCGTCCTTCTTGATCGTGATAAAATCCCCGGTCTTCAATTCATACGACCTGACGTCCCTGCCGGCGGTGTAAAGAGTTTCGCCGTCGGGCCCGAGGGCAATGCCATTGGCATGAGCGCTGTCTTTGGCAAACAGGCTCTCCTTGCCGTCCGGAGTGATCTTGAAGATTTCGGAGTCGGGGACATCGGTGAAGTAAAGGGTGCCGTCGCCAGTGACCGCCAGTCCTTCTGCCCAGTTGTGTCCCATGGAAACCACCTGCCAGTCCTCGCCCGGAATGAGCCATTGAGAAGCCCGGGATTTTGCTTGGTCAAGGTGGACTGAAACCGGCTTTTTACCGTGGTCCTTCCAAAGCCAGGTGAGGGCTTCGAGCATGATCTTGTTTCCTTCCTTGCGACTGTGGCCTCCCTCATCCCATCGATGAGTGTGTTCGTAGCCCGCGAATTCAAGAGCCCGCTGCACCGTCTGGTTCGCCATCCACCAGTCACCACCGTAAATGTTGAGATCATTGCTGCCATCCTGCAGGAAGATGCGAAGTGGTTTGGGCTCGGTTTTGCGAATGAGAGTGGGATAGTCGTTTCCTCCGCGCAGACCGACGTAGGTGCCGATCATCGAATAGACCCGGCGAAAATGATCGGGGCGCTCCCAGGCAGCGGTGAAGGAAGCGATTGCTCCCGAAGATCCGCCGCAAAGCCCACGGTCATCGGGATTGTTGGAGATCTTGTAGTCCTTGCTGACGAGGGGGATCATTTCCTCGATCAGGAAGTTGGCATAGTTCGGGCCCATTCCGTCGTATTCGAAGGAGCGGTTGAAGCGGGGCTGCGCGTTCTCGTTTCCTTCCGGTGCTGGAACGACTCCGGGATTGATGAAAAGGCCGATGGTGACCGGCATCTTCCCTTCGGAGATCAGCTTGTCGAAAGCATCGGGGATGAAACCAGGGCGTCCCGGATTGCGCACGAAGCCGCCGCCATCCTGAAAAACCATCAGGCATGCCGCCTTGGAACCATCGTATTCCGCAGGCACATAAACCCAGTAGTATCGGTGGGTTCCGGGAAAGATTTTGGAGTTCAAGAATTCGTGTTTGGTGAGTTTGCCTTTGAAGCCAAAAGCGCAGGAAATCAGGACGAAGGATAAGGCAAGGCAACGCATGGAATCGATGGTTAGAATGCTCTGCAAACAATGAGGAAATTTCAGATCTGATCCAGATCGATTTACTCGGAAAGAAAAATCAATGATCAGTCTGGCTTCGTTACGCACCCGAGGAGAAAACCAATCATCGTTCCGACAAAGGCTGACCCGATTCCCACCAAGATCCAGAACCCAAAGCCTCCCAAGTCACCGATCAGAAGACTGCAAAACAAGACAAGAATCATGGGAATGACAATCCCGCCCAGCAGGCAACCTCCAAAAGCGCCTTTGCAACCTTTGGCGAGGACCTGTTTCTTTGGCGTCGGGGGCTCTTCGGCCTCCTGCGCTTGATAGGGATTCTCCTCGTTCACGCAGAGAGCCCTGACCTTTCAAGCAAGGCAGCTTGTTCCGGATCGCGACCCATGAAGGCGCGGTAGGAATCGTCCACCGGACGCGAGTTGCCTTTCGCAAGGATCTCGGCACGGAAGCTCATCCCGGTCTCGGCGTTGAGGACTCCTTCTTTCTGGAAGCGGGTGAAGGCATCGGCGTCGAGAACCTCGGCCCATTTGTAGGAATAGTAGCCGGCGGCATATCCCACGGGTGAGGAAAAGAGGTGGCTGAATCGACGGCTCATCGACGGCGATTCGGTGGCGAGCTTTGCCTTGTAGTCGGAGAGAAGCTCCCGGTCGATTTCATCGAGGTCACGTCCTTCGAGTTCTTCCGAACGGAGGTGGAGCTCAAGATCGAGTTTGCCGAAGGAAAGCTGTCGCATGAAGGTCGAGGCTGCAAGGTAGTTGCGGGCTGCAACCATCTTGTCGAAGAGTTCGTCCGGAATGGTCTCGCCGGTTTCGTAGTGCTTGGCAAAGAAGTCGAGCGACTCACGATCCCAGCAGAAATTCTCCATGATCTGTGAGGGGAGCTCGACGAAGTCCCACGGGACATTGACCCCGGCCAGTGATTTGATTTCAACATCGGAGAGGAGATGATGCAGAAGGTGGCCGAATTCGTGGAAGACGGTCTCCACTTCGTTGTGGGTCAGGAGAGCCGGCTTGTCGCCTGTGGGCTTGGTCATATTGCCGCAAATCAAACCGAGATGCGGAGTGCGTGGATTGGGCAGGCCGGTCTCGAGATAGTTCATCCAGGCGCCTCCGCGCTTGGACTCGCGAGGATGCCAGTCGGCGTAGAATGATCCCAGGTGCTCTCCGGAAGTAGCGTCGTGAATCTCGTAGAAGGTGACCTCGGGATGCCAGGTCTCGGCTTCGGATGAGGAAATCTTGATGCCAAAAAGACGGGAGGTGAGAGAGAAGAGACCCTCCATCACCTGGTCCACCGGGAAATAGGGGCGGAGAGCTTCGTCATCGAAATCGTAGAGTTCCTTGCGTCGTTTTTCCGACCAGTAAGCGACCTCCCAGGGTTGGAGTGGAGCAGCTTCGCCTCCGGTCTTCTCTGCCTTGTAGGCTTGAAGGTCGGTGACCTCGCTTTGAAACTGGTCTTTGATTTTGGCGTGAAGATCTTCGGTGAAGTCGAGAGCCCCCTTGCCGGACCGAGCCATGCGACGTTCGAGGACGTGGTCAGCGAAGTTATCGAAGCCAAGAAGGGCGGCTTTCTCTTTGCGAAGCTTGAGGATGTTCCAGACCAGCTGGGAGTTGTCGTGTTCTCCGCCGTTTCCGATGGTGCAACTTCCTTCCCAGATCTTCCGTCGGAGGTCGTCGCTTTCAGCGTATTGCATCACCGGATACATCGACGGAAACTGTTGGGTGAAGCGCCATTGTCCTTCCTTGCCTTTGCTTTTGGCATCCTCGGCGGCGGTTGCTTTTGCCGACTCGGGGAGCCCGGCGAGTTCTTCTTCGCCATCCACCAAAAGCTCCCATGCGTTGGTTGAATCGAGAACATTCTCGCCAAACTTTTGGGTCTCGCTGGCAAGTTCGCTGTTGATCTCAAACATGCGCTTTTTGGCGTCTGGGTCGAGGTCGGCTCCCGCCGCTTTGAAGTCGTCGCAGGTCTCCTGGACATAGCGTTTCTGGATTTCAGTCAGGCCTTCCACCGCGGGAGTTTCGGCGTAGGACTTGAGAACCTTCCACAGGTCGTCATCGAGCGAAATCGAGGAGGAAAACTCCGAGACCACCGGGAGCATCTCGTTGAGAGCTTCGCGAAGGGCGTCCGAGTTGTCGACCGAGTCGAGATGGTTCACGCGACCCCAGGCGCGGTCGAGATCGTCGGTGGCAATTTCGAGCGCGCCAAAGGTGTTTTCAAAGGTCGCCTGGTCGGGAGTGACAGACTTGATGGCCTCGATGTTGGCCTTTCCATTGTCGATCGCTTGGGTGACGTCGGCCTTGATGTGATCAGGCGTCAGGGTGGACCATCTGATTTTGAATTCGGTGGAAAGAAAGGGATGCGATTCGCTCATTGGGATGAGGTAGCGGAATGTGAGAGGAATGCAATGCGTTGCTTGTCAAACGATGCCGGTGCTGACGGCTCAATCCCAGCTCGTTCTTGCTTTCTTATGGGGATCCTTCTATGTTCGTCCTATGGATTTGGCATTTGTCGAAGCCGAGGCCTTGAAGCTTTCGGAGAACGACCGGGCAGTGCTCTTGGACCATTTGTATGGGAGCCTTGTTGATCGGCAGATTTCGCACCTGCCTGCCCATTTGGCGGAAGCCCGGAGTCGATTTGCAGACTACCAGTCAGGTGATCAGAAAGCTTTGGACGCTGCCAATGTGATCAAAGATATCCGGACTCGTCTGGAGCCATGACAGGCTGTCGTCTTCTGAAGGACGCCGCATTCGAACTTGAGCAGGCCACAGAGTACTACGAGGAATGCTCCAAGGGTTTGGGATTGGAGTTTCTCGACGAGTTCGAACGCTCTCTTGATCTCGTAATCGAAATGCCAGAGGCTTGGTCCAAAGTCGATGAGTCGTTTCGGCGCTTCTTTCTCCGTCGCTTCCCGTATGTGATTCTCTATCGGGTGGATGGTGATTTTATCATTGTGACCTCCGTGTTTCATCAACATCGCAAGCCCAACTCTTGGCGTTCGAATCGATAGCCCGATCAGGAAGTTGTCGTATCTTGATTTGCTATCGCGATGCCGGCGAGGTGGCCGGTGGTCCAGGCGGACTGGAAATTGAAGCCGCCGGTGATGCCGTCGACGTTGAGGACTTCGCCGGCGAAGAAGAGACCAGGGACAAGCTTGCTCTCCATCGTCTTGAGCTGGATGTCATCGAGGAGCACGCCGCCGCAGGTCACGAATTCCTCCTTGTTGAGGCTTTTCCCGGTGACTTCGAACCGAGCCGCGGTCAGCTCATCAATCAGGCCCTCGGTTTGCGGGCGGGTCAGCTTGGCCCAGGTGGTTTCGTCGGTGACCCCGGCGGTCGTTGCGAGACGATGCCAGAGCCGCCGGGTGATGCCATCAAGAGGGGTGCGTTTGAGAACCTTACGGGAGCCGTGTTCCTTTCGGTTTTGATCAAAGAGCTCGTTCAGCGATGCCGGGGTTTCCGAGCCGGTCCAGTTGACCTCGAGGGTGAAATGGTAGTCTCTTTCGGCGAGCTCGCGTGCTCCCCAGGCTGACGCTTTCAAGGCAGCCGGTCCGCTGAGCCCCCAGTGGGTGATGAGGAGAGGCCCGTTTGTTTCGATGTTGCCCGATTTCACCGTGGCTTGTGGGACCGAGACTCCCTGGAGGTTGTGCAGGCGCGGATCATCGATCTTGAAGGTAAAGAGAGAGGGAACGGGTGGGGCCAGCGCATGACCAAGATCCTCGGCAGGCAGGCGGGCGTGTTTGCTGCGAATCCCTCCGGTGGCGACCAGCAGGGATGGGCTTTGGTAGCGGTCACCGGTGGTGGTGGTGACTTCGAAGCCTTCCGTGGTCTTGATGATCTTTTCCGCTCCGCAATGAGTCCGCCAAATGACTCCGGCGTCCCGGGCTGCTTCGGTAAGACAATCGATGATGGTGCGGGAATCATCGGTGATGGGAAACATCCGGCCATCGGATTCCGCCTTGAGTTCCACACCTTTGTTCTCGAACCAAGCGATGGTGTCGCCCGGCTGAAAGCGATGAAAGGGGCCGAGGAGATTCTTGATGCCGCGGGGATAGCTCTGCACGAGTTCACGGGGGTCGTAGCAATCGTGGGTGACATTACAACGACCTCCTCCCGAGATGCGCACCTTGGTGAGGACTTCGGGTCCACGTTCTAAAATGAGGATGTCATCGAGGCCGGCTTCACCTGCCGAGATCGCTCCGAAAAACCCGGCCGCTCCACCGCCCACGACGATGAGGTTTTTGCGGGGCGGCGGAGATGACATGCTGCCGGAGGAAAAGGGGAAATTTCATGGAGTGCAATTCCGGAATGGATTGCTTAAAGAAGAGTCATGGAAGGCGAGGTATTTCTTGAGATGCGCGGCATCAGAAAGAGCTTTGGCTCGCATGAGGTCCTGCGAGGGGTGGATCTTGAGGTCAGACGGGGTGAGATTCTGGTCCTTCTTGGGTCATCGGGTGGAGGGAAGACGGTCTTGATGAAGCACATGGCGGGGCTGCTGCAGCCCGATAGTGGAGAGGTTGTCCTGGAAGGCCGGGAGATTTCCGGTTTGTCGGAGAGGGAGGTCGGATGGGCTCGTCGCAAGGTGAGCATGATGTTCCAGAGCGGGGCCTTGTTTGATTCCATGACGGTGGCCGAGAATATTGCCTTTCCGATGCGTGAAGCCGGAGTGAAGGACCGGGATGAGCTGGTCAAGCGGGTGGCGGAGGCGTTGGAGATTGTCCGACTGCCGGGCCAGGAAGACAAGATGCCGGCCGACTTGTCAGGCGGAATGCGCAAGCGGGTTGCCCTGGCGCGAGCCGTCGTGAACAAGCCCGCTTGTGTCCTCTACGATGAACCTCACGCCGGTCTTGATCCCGTGACCGCCGATTCGATTGACCATTTGATCAGGGATCTTGCCCGCGACCATGGCATCACCAACGTGGTGGTGACTCATGAGATGCGCAGCGTTTTCCGCATCGCGGACCGCGTGATCTTCATGAAGGACGGTCTAATCTATTGGGAAGGAAATCCTGAAGAGCTGAAAGCGTCAACCGATCCAATCCTGAGCAACTTCGTCGAAGGGCGCGCCGAGGATGGCTGTCATGTTTGAAGGCTGCTCCTCTTGCGATTCTTCCCTTACTTGGGAATCTCGCGAACGGTGTAGCAGAGGAGCTTGTTCTCACACATGGGAAACTGGAACTCGTAACAGAAATCTTTTTTCAAAGCTTCACTTGTGGTGAGAAGGAACTTCGTGTTTCCGGACCCAACTGCCTTCGCCGTCAGGGCGACATCACCTTTCTCCTTCTGAGGTGACCCGTAGGCGGAGTGGTAGGCAAAAGTGTAGCGTCGAAGAGTGATCTGCTTTAACTCGTCTGCTTTGACCGGCTTGACGAACTCCACTTCGAAACCGTCCTTGCGAATCGAGATGTTCTTCACTTCCTGGAATGATGCATCGGATTTGAAATTGATCTTCCGCATTCCGCTGCCGCCGGCCCAGGAAAGGTGGGTCTGTCCGGTCCAAAGAGTTTTGTCGGGGCCGAAGGCGAGACGATTGATGCCTTTGTCGAGGCCGGAGTTGTCGAGGAAGGGAGTGCAGGCACCTTGCACCACGCCATTGACCTCTTCCTGGATCACGCGAACGATTCGGGCGCGGTTCATCTCGCCCACGAGGAGTTGTCCGGCGAAGGGACCGAAGCCTTCGGGAATCAAAATGGGCTGGGTGGGGGAGTTGGCCATGCTGCCCTGGGTGAACCAAATGGCTGCGGGAGTCCGCATCTTCTCCAGCTCGGCAACCGGGATTTCGAGCGGAGGAGGGCCGTCGTATCCTTCCTTCCAGGGAAGGCTGGCCGGGTGACCGTAGAAGTTTCCTTTCTCAACATGATGAAGCGGGCTCGTGCCACGCCAGTCACCCTGGTTGTCGGTAACATAGAGTCGACCCTTGGCATCGTAGCCCAGCCCGTTGGGCGAGCGAAAGCCGCTGGCCCATGGAGTCATCTTCCCGGTCTTGGGGTCGACCTTCATGATCCAGCCCCGATACGGAGCGCGTGAATACATCCGCCCGGCTTTCCCTTTGACCTTCCCCCAGGGCTGTTTGAAGTCCTCGCGCGACAGGCCGAGTTCGAGCCATTCTCCCCGGATTTCATCACGCACGGGAGCTCCGTTGGAGGCCACGTTGAGGCTAATCACGTATTGCCCGTCGGGCGAACGGACCGGTCCGAAGTTGAATTCATGGTAGTTACCGGTGAGGCCAAAATCATCGCAAAGGGTCCGGTAGACATCCGCTTTTCCATCGTCGTCTGTATCGTAGAGTCGGGTGAGTTCCGGACGTTGCATCACTACGAAACGACTTTCGGTTTCGGCGATGATTCCGAGTGGTTCGTGAAGTCCGCTGGCAAAGAGCGACCAGGTTTTCTTTTTTGGATCGTAAATGCGGACATCGCCCTCGTGGAAGCAAACGACGAGGCGGCCGTCTTCGAGGACATCAATCCCACCAACCTGAGAGTCGATTCCCTTTTCGAAGGGAACGGATTCAACCTGGTAGCCTGGATGAGCAAAAAGAGGAGAAACTCCGGCAAAGAAGAGGGCGCTAAGAAAGGTGCGGGATTTCATTTTTTCGGGGTCAAAGTGAGGGTGAATTTTTTGGCGGATTTGGCATCAACAACCCAGTAGTCGCCATCGCGTTTGCCGGTCCTGGAGCTTACCTTTCCGGGAGCGAAAATCCTGACCGGGCGGGAAGCGTTAGAGATCCGGAAGTGCCAGTGAAGCAAACCTTTCTCGGAGGTGAGTCGCTCGCCCACTTCCATTCCGTCGAAGGTGTAGAGGAATTCGGGATTGCCCTCGATGAGTCGATAACCCTTGAAATCGGGGCGGGCCTTCGCGTTGTCGGTTTTCAAGGTGAAGGTGTTTTCGTCGCCTCCGGACGACCAGAACTTCTGTCCGAGGATCTCGGTAAACCGGCTGCCATTCGAGTTATACATCGCACGCGAATCAACAAATCCCCCGGTCCAGGCATAGCGCAGACGGCAGTTGCCGGCATCCCAGCAGAAGTTCATTGCGCCCGGAAGGGCCACCGCGATGGCAGCAGGCCCGGCTTCCGGAAGGAAGGCACGCCTCACCGAAGGACGGGGGACTTCGAGGGACATGAGAAGTTTACTCATTTCGAGGTTGCGGCGAAACTCGGGAATGTTCTTGTCGTCAGCAAGGTTGCGAGGCGGGCGTTGATCCACATAGATAGCGCCATACATCATTTGGGCATGTCCCGGAAAGGTGCAGATGTAGTAATAGACTCCTTTGCTTTTGGGCTGAAAGGAAATGGTCTCGGTCTTGTCCGCTTGAACGAGCTTGCTGGAAGCGAGCACCGCCTTGTGATCGGGGACGTAGTGTTTCTCGATCGCATCAGCGCCCACTTTCATCGAGGCCTCTTGGATGGCCTTGAGGCTGCCTGGTTCAATGATAACGATGTTGTGTGGCTGGTCGTTGGGGTCGGTGTTCTCGAACTTGAGCTCCAGCCTTTCGCCCTTTCGCATCGAGATCCGCACGGGTTCAAACTGCAGGCCTTCGACTGCTTGGATGTTTTGTTTTTTCACTTTCTGGGCGTGACCGGGAGAGGTCAGCGCGGCGAGAAGGACAAGGGAGGTAGCGAGTGATTTGATCATGGATCATCAGGGCTTTTTGCCGGGCAGAGAACGTTGGGGGCGGATGTTAGGATTGCAAATGAATTGTGGAGGGAGGGCCTAGTGCTTGCTGTCGCTGGCGGTCAGATTGTTGAAGTCGAGGACGCGCTTGCGTTTCCCCTTGGTGATGGTGACCACCCCGCTGTCGTAGACAGACTGAAGAAAAGGGCTGTCGTAGACCTGGGCAGGAGCGTAATTCACCGGCTTGCCGTTGATGGTGGGAACGCTCTTTTGGCTGGTATCAAGAGTGAGCAGGTCGCCGTAGATCGTACGAAATTCCAGTTGTTTACCCTTCATGACGGGGCGGGTTGCCTTCACCTTTTTGATGAAGGAATTCAAATCTCCCGTTTTCTGTTTGGACATCACTTCAAGAATGACCGGAGCGAACTCCTTGTTGAGAGAAAGAATACGACCTCCGCTGGCCCGGCTGCGGCTGCCGGTCTCCTTGGTCAGTTCGTAAGCTTCCTTTCTCCATTTGTATCCGCCGGTGGGAATGCGAATGACGGCAAAGGCTCCCTCGGATTCCAGGAAGACCATGTCATCTTGCTCGATGGGATTGCTCAGGCCTTCACTGGTGATCCAGACGATCATCTCCGCCGCTCCCTTGTGGCCCTTTAGTTTCTGACTGATTAATGATCCTTTTGACTGAACCGACCAGAAGGAGTTGAAGCAGACCCGGTTGTCCCTGGGTCTCACGATCGGAACGATCCGGGGGTCGCCTTCGACCGGGAAGATGACTCCCTGCCAACGATTCTGCGAACTGATGCCGGCCCAGTCGTTTAAGGGGCGGGCTTCAACCATGGGCGTGCCAATAATGAAAGAGGGATCGCAGTAGCTGTAGCGCACGATTCCTCCACCATCGATGTTGAGCTTGGTGGGTGGTGCTTTCGCGGTGGCGACCGGGAAGGAGTTCCCTCGTTTGGCCAAGCCCTGGGCCCGGTGCCTGATTTCATAAGTCCCCCGGCCTTTGGCATCAAGGGCGATGTCTGCCACCACAGCGGGAGGACGATAGCTGCTGAGAAGCGCTCCAATATCGTGACCCGAGACATGATCAGGAGCCTTCCCGATCCCGAAGTAATACCAGGCGAGGTTGGCATTTTTTCCGGTGCGTCCTTGTTTGAAGGCATTGGTTCCTTTGAGGCGGGAGGCGCCGCCACCCATGTGCCCGCCGATTTGCTCCTCAGCCCAATAGGCAAAGTAAAGATCCAGAAAGAGGCCCGAGGCTGCTTTGACTTTCGGACCACCAAAGTCATAGAAGTTATAGAATCCCTTGATCAAAGTTGAGTTGTAGCCGTCGCTTCGCATTTCGGCACACAGGCTCTTCCGGGCGCGTGACTGGCAATAGGCCACAACATATTTGCTCCATGCTTTGAACTGTTGTTCCACCGTCGAGCCATCGAGGTATTTGCGATCACGAAAATCAGGACGGTCTTTGGCGATCTTGGCAAAGTGCCAGTTGATGGTGAAGTCCATGGCGTGATGGTTCTCCGAACCGTATTGATGCCAGATTGACTTCTTGTCGCAGGCTGCTTTCTCAATCCATGCCTTGCTGGCGTATTGCCAGATGGGCTCAAGGGCCAACTTTTCGGTTTTTGCGCTCATTCTTCCGGCATGAGCGGTGCCCTTTCCGCCATACATTTCGATGAGGCGAAGGACGATCTCTCCATGCCAGTGAAAGGAATCGCGGTCGTGGATTCCCTTGGGATTATCGAGGTAGTATTGGGCGTTTTCCTCGATCGCGGCATCGGCTGACTTGAGATTCTCACCGAGATGATAGCAACGGGCCGCGTAGGCCATGATCGAGTAGGAATACGCCCGGGTATAGGGACCGCGGTTCGGTTTGAGAGGAGGTTGCTTCTTGGCCCGGACGAGCGGCTTCCCGGAGTCGCTCTGGAAAATCGCCTCGATGCGTTTGCCGGTGCCATTGAGAATGGCCTCCACATCGATGGCCTCACCGTTGGCAGCAGAAGCGGCGCAGATGATCAAAGTCATCCCGCCCATGACCGAAATAATGCGTCGATGAACTCCCATGAGCCCATCTCTACCAGCTTGTCAGGAGTTTCTTTCAATCCAGCGGCTCAAGCCAACGGGATCAAAATTCGCGGTCGAGCAGGTAATGGGCGATCTCCTCAAGACGCTTTCCTTTGCTGCGGAGCGGGGTGAGGGATGAGAGGGCCTTTTGGGTGAGACGGGCGGCTTCTTTCTTTGACTTTTCCAATCCGAGAATCGCCGGGTAGGTGGCTTTGTCGACGGCTTCATCCTTGCCCGCGGTCTTACCCAGTTTTTCGGTGGATTGGGTTACGTCGAGAATGTCATCGATCACCTGGAAGGCGAGGCCGAGGTTGTATCCGAAATCGGTGAGGGCCTCGAGTTGCCTTGGAGTGGCGTTGGCGGTCATCGCGCCCAGACGCAGCGATGTGGTGAGTAGCGCCGCCGTTTTGTTTTCATGAATCCGGACGAGCTGGGCCTTGCTGAGCTCCTTTCCTTCGCCTTCGAGATCGAGGACCTGTCCCCCGATGAGCTTCTTGGAGCCGCCACAAATCGAAAACTCCAAGATGAGGTCCTTCAGGGAATACCTCTTGGTGGGAGTGGTTTGGGCAAGGATGGTAAAGGACTCGGTCAGAAGGGCGTCACCGATGAGAACGGCCATGCCTTCGCCGTAGACCTTGTGGGAGGTGGGTCGCCCCCGGCGGAGGTCGTCGTCATCCATCGCCGGGAGATCATCGTGTACCAGGGAGTAGGTGTGCATGACCTCGACTGCGCAGGCCGGGGGGAGCGCTGCTTCTGGTTCCCCTCCGCAGGCTTCGGCGGCTGCGAGAGCAAGGATGGGACGGAGGCGTTTTCCTCCGGCAAAGACCGAGTAGCGCATGCCCTGGTGAATGGTGCGGGGGCGGGCCGTGACTCGAGGCAGGGACTGATTGAGAGCCTCGTCGACAAGGACTTGTTGGCTTTGCAGATAGGCTTTGAGGTCGCTCACAAAAGCAGCCTATCAAGAAAATCGGACAGGGAAACCGATTATTGCAGTCGACGGGAATGAGGTTAATCTCCGCCATGAAAATGAAGACGATCTTTCTAACACTCTTGTCAGCCTTTTCGGTCCACGCGGCCCCACTAGAGCTGGGTGCCGATTTGCCAAAACTCAAAGGTCTGAACCAGGAGGGGAAAGAGGTCGCGATCAAAGCTGCCGAAGGCCACAGCTGGTTGGTGATCTTCACCTATCCCAAGGCTCTCACCGGCGGATGAACCAGCCAGGTTTGTTCGGTGCGGGACGCATTCGAGAAATTGAAAGGGAAGAAGGTTACGGTTTTTGGAATGTCAACTGACTCTCCGAAGCAACAAATGAAGTTCCACGAGAAGCACAAACTGCCCTATGACCTGATTTCTGATCCCAAAGGTAAGATGGCCGCCAAGCTTGGGATTCCCGTCCGCGGGGGAGCCTTCACCGCTCGCCGGGCTATGCTTTTCAAGGACGGGAAGCTGGTCTGGAAGGACGATAAAGGAGCAACCGCGACCCAGGGAGCCGAGCTTCTCAAAGCCATCTCCGAAGCAAAGTAAGAGGTCAGTCTTGCGCTTCACGCTGCTCGGCGAGCCGGGCCAACAGCGCCTTCTGAAGAAGAGGGCGCTTTTTTTGGTGGATCGGTTTCAGCGAAAGAACGATGCCCGAGCTCTTCTCAGGGTTATGATGAAGCTTCACGATCGTAAGTTCTTCATCGAACTCCACGTCATCGATCTGATTCCAGTAAACAAGGTTGAGATTGTCCTTTGGCTTGAAGAGCGGGAAAATCTCAACGCCCAGCGGGGTCAGAATGAGGTAGGCGTGGCGGGCGCATCGTGCCGCGAGACGACCCAGAAGGAGTGCCACCATCAGAAAGGGAAGAGGCATCCACCAGCGGAAGGAAGGATGCCCCATGAGCCAGGTCACCGTGATCAAAAGCGAGAAAGCAAAGGACACGGTGGCGATCACCATAAAGGCCTGGGCCTGGGCTAATCGTGTGAATCGAAGCTCTTTGTGTGGTTCGGCAACTTGCTTTGGGGCAGCCATGAAGAAAGATAGTTGGAGATGCCTGCTTGTGTGGGACCATTCTCAAGGTCGAACGTCCGAAAACTAAGGGGTCACCTTTCAAACGTCGATCACGTTTCCATCATCGAGTTTCGACTTCGGCCGGGGAGCAGCCTCTTCTTCGCCGGGTCCGGCAGGCATTCCCGGCCCAAAAAATTGGACTCTTCCCTTGAGTCGTTTTCCCAGAGCGATCGCGACCAAGGTGCGGACCGGAGGAACCAGAAGGAGGAAACCAACAGCATCGGTGAGGAAGCCCGGGGTGATGAGAACAGCACCCGCGAGAAGGATGAGGAGGCCTTCGAGAGCTTCGCGGGCGGGCAGGCGTCCGGCCGCCGTGGCCTGCTGGAACTTCATCATGGCCCGACGTCCTTGCGATTTAGTCAGCGTTGCTCCAATGATGGCGGTAATGATGATGATGCCAATCGTGTTCCCGACCCCAATTTCGCTGCCAAGCGTCAGAAAAAGATAGAGCTCCGCCAACGGAATAAGGATGAAAAGAAGGAGTAATTTTCCGAACACGGTTTCGAAGGAAGTTAAAGAGGGGAGGAATCAATGCCACCCTTAACTTTCATGAACGCTTCCCCCCCAAAAAAAACGGCCGCTCCCGGGATGGGAACAGACCGTTTTGAAGTGAAGAAAAAGACAGTCTAGGAAGAACGACGGCGCCGTCCCAGCAGTCCAATCAGAGCGAGAGCCCCGAGCGAAGACGTTGTCGGTTCCGGGATATTCGAAGCGCCGAGGGTGCTGGGAGCAAGGACCCATTCACTTGGCCCCAATCCATCGGTCCCGGGAATTACCTGGAGCGTTTCTCCGGGATTGACCGCGCTGACATCGATGAAGGCATTGTCGGTCCAAAGTCCGGCATTTTGGGCGACGAGATCACGAATCCCGTTGGCACCCCACAAAACGTAATCTTCGATCGCGGAAGCGCTCCCGAAGTTGTTGGTATTGTAAAATCCAAGCTCGCCATTCACGTCGGGGAGGAAATTGGAGGCAATCTCCACCACGATGGTGTCACCCGCTTCAATGCTGGTGAGGGTCGAACCGGTATCTGAAAGGCCCGCGATCAGCGTCGAGGTGCTCGAGTAGGTTGCATAAAACGGAGAACCGTTGACCCGGTTGCACCACCACCAGGTGGACAGGTCCTGGGTGGTTGCGCCGGTGTTGACCAGTTCGACACGGTTGTTGGCGAGATCGACTTCGCTGATGACCATGACTCCGGGCGCAAGGCCTGGTGCTAAAATGAGAACGGGGGTGAGTGTTCTAACAAATTTAACGGGACCATGAGTCGCCGAATTTCGGAGAACCGCAAGTAAAATTCTGTATCCGGGCTGCCACATTGTATAGGAACGACCCCTCCGTTTCCCTTCCTTTCCGAAGAACTGGAAAAAGGTTGCACCTGTCGGAGCCAACGATAGGGGTTGGAGATCGTCAGCTGCCATGCGGAGCTATCCAGTCATTCCGGTTTGTTTCATCTTGTTGTCCTGCCTGGCTCCGGCCGTAGATTCGGATGGAGATGGCTTGCCTGATGAGTTTGAGCTGGCTCACACCACCCCGCCTTCGGCGACCGCTCTGAACCCCGGGGACGATCTTGAATTAGATGGTGCAGGTGACGGGTTAACCAATCTCGAGGAGTTTCAACTTGGGACGGACCCTCTCGATGAAGACACTGACGGGGATACCCTTTTTGATGGAAATGAAACAATTGGCACGGATTTCGTTCCTGCCACCGATCCCCTCGATCCAGACACCGATGATGACGGACTTGGCGATGAAGTGGAAACGAATACCGGGATCTTCGTCAGTCTCATCAACACCGGAACGAGCCCGATTTTTTTTGATACCGACGAGGATGGTTTCGATGACAGGACCGAAATTGAATCTGGCACCAATCCAACCGACAGCCGCTCTGCTCCTCTCGAGCTGCTCCGCTACTGGAGGTTTGACGGGAGCTTTGCAGACGAGGAACAAGGAGAGACCGGAACTTCTTCGGGATCGCCAGGTTATGCTGCAGATCGATTCGGGAATACCGGGAAGGCATTGGAGGTTTCCGGCGATGATTTTGTTCTTTTCGAAAATGGCAGCGCTCTCAATGGCCTCGAGATCGGGTCAATCTCGGTCTGGGTCAAGTGGTCGGGATCGCAGGATGGCGGCCTGGGTGGAAGTTTCGGAGCAGTCCTCGGCCGCCAGCAGGATGGTGTGGCATCGAACCAGATCATTTCGTTGAACGGTCCCGATCCTGCAACGGCGGTGGTCATCTGGAAACCCCACGGAGCTGGCTTGAATGATGTGGAACTCATCGGGACAACCCCGGTCGGGGACGGAACGTGGCGTCATCTTGTCATCACTTATCGGAACGGTCTTCATCGCCTTTATGTCGACGGTCAGCTTGAAGCCACCAACTTTTTCCCGGTTGGAGAGATTGCCAATGACGAATCGGGTGCCATGCCGATGACGGTTGGAGCATGGGGTGGTTCCTTTGCTTCCGCCTTGATCGATGACCTGAGGATCTATCGTGGAACTCTCACTGCAGGACAAGTCGGCGATCTTTTCATCGATGCTGATGCCGATGGAATGAGCGATGCTTTTGAAATCGCCCATTCAGCGGGCGGTTCTTCCACGACCTTGCTCCCTGATGCCGACGAGGACGGAGACGGATTGCTCAATCTCGAGGAGTTTCAAAACGGGAGCGATCCCAACAATGAGGATTCCGACTCCGACGGCTTCCTGGACGGTCGTGAAGTTGCCTTTGCTTCCGATCCTTCGGAGTTGAACTCTGTTCCGGCTCGCTCCATCGCCCGTGTCTGGAATGAGGAGATTCTCTCTGCCATTCGACTGGCCTTTCCTGATCCACCTGTTCACGCCCGAAACCTGTTCCATCTTTCAGCGGCCATGTGGGATGCCTGGGCGGGTTACGACGAGGTGGCGGTAGGCTATTTGCATCGAGAGGAGGCAGGTGCGGTTAATCTTGAATCAGCTCGGGAAGAAGCCATCAGCTACGCCGCCTATCGTGTTCTCTCCGCTCGTTACACGACCTCGCCCCATCCGCTGACTCCATCGGTTAATGTTCCTGTGACCAAGGCCTCGCTGGATGCGATGATGCGTCATCTGGGTTATGACATTTCCCTGACCAGTACGGTGGGGAATTCGCCCGAAGCGGTGGGGAACCGGGTGGCCGAAACCATCCTTGCCTGGGGGCTGAACGATGGGGCCAACGAAGTGGGGGGATACCGGGACCCCACCTACTCTCCGGTGAATTCTCCTCTGGACCTTCGTTTTGCGGGAACCAACCTGGTGAATCCGAGCAGATGGCAGCCCCTGGAATTTGTGACCCAGATTTCACAAAACGGATTGGTCCTCGATTCCACGGTGCAGGAGTTTGTGGGGTCGCATTGGGGGAGGGTGATTCCCTTTTCATTGTCCCGTGCCGACGAGCAGCAGGTCTATCTTGATCCGGGAAGGCCGCCTTTGTTGGGTGATTCGGAAAGTAGTGAGGCTTTCAAGGAAGGGAATGTTTCCGTGATTCGCTACAGCAGCCTCCTTGATCCGGATGCCAAGTTGATGATGGACATTTCGCCCGGAGCAACAGGCAACAATCCCCTCGGAACGAATGGGGGCAACGGCCACTCGATGAATCCGGTGACAGGGGAACCGTATCAAGCCAACATCGTGAATCAGGCTGACTTCGGTCGTGTCGTCGCGGAATACTGGGCTGACGGTCCTCAATCAGAGACTCCTCCCGGTCACTGGAACCGGATTGCCAACGAAGTTGCGGAGCATCCCGCCTTTGAGCGACGGTTCGAAGGGCAGGGCCCTTTGGTGGATTCGCTCGAATGGGATGTGAAGATGTATTTTTTGCTGAATGCCGCAGTTCACGATGCCGCGGTTGCCGCGTGGGATTGCAAACGAACCTACGATTACATTCGGCCCATCAGTTCGATCAGGCATATGGGTGGCTTGGGGCAATCAACCGATCAAAGCCGTGCTTCTTATCACCCAGATGGATTGCCTTTGGTTGAGAATCTCATTGAGGAAGTGACCATCGAAAGTTCGGCAAGCGGCGAGCGGCACGAGCATCTTGTGAATCATCTCGGAGAAATCGCGATCTATGCGTGGGGAGGGGAACCACTCAATCCACAAACCCAATATACCGGGGCAAAGTGGATTCGCGCGGTGGAGTGGCTTCCCTATCAACGAGACACCTTTGTGACCCCGGCCTTTGCCGGATACGTTTCGGGTCATAGTTGTTTCAGCCGGGCCGCTGCGGAGATTCTCACCAAGCTGACCGGGAGCGCCTTCTTTCCGGGAGGAATGGGAAGCCACCTTGAGCCGGAAGGAAGCCTTAAGTTTGAGTTCGGGCCCGGAGCTGATGTTGAGTTGCAGTGGGCCACCTACTTTGATGCAGCCGACCAAGCCGGAGAGTCCCGGCTTTACGGAGGGATTCATGTCCCGGTCGATGATGGTCCCGGCCGCATCATGGGGTCCCAGTGCGGGCTCCGGGCCTGGAGTCTTGGAACGAAGTACTTTGACGGCCGTATCCTCACCGATGCCATCGACTTGAGACTGACCAGGGAGGGAGGAGAGGTGTACCTTGCCTGGAATCAATACCGGGGTCTGCGCTATGAAGTTGAGACCAGTGACCTGCTGGATGAGTTTGAGATCCTTGTCCCTTTCCGCCGGGCGACCAGTGACCAGGGGGGCGAGACGATTGTTCCTTCGTTGCCGGGGCGGTTTTATCGTGTTCGAGTCGGCCAGTGAGAGCCGGGGTTCATCGCAGTAATGAACTGTCCGCCATTCAAGTTCAGAAGTCCTTCCTCCGGGAATTTGGTTTCTCTTTGAGCCAAATGATCAACCAGAGGGGAATGAGCCAGTGAGGCGTCCGCACCAATGCCTCGGCGAACCAAGGGTCCAGACCATTCGAGGGAAGATTGGGATCGTAGTATGCCCAAATCCTGGCGAGCGTGGTGGCGCCACCCCAGAGCGTCATGTAAATCAAGCCCATCAATCGGGCATTTGGAATGAACGGGATCAAGACCAGGGCGCCAAGGATGAAGCCCATGCCTCCGGTCATATCCAACGGGGACCAAAAAGTGGCCAGAAGAATCGTCAAGGTTGAAACAACCAGATAACCGAGCCCGAGCATGGGGATCTTGGGCATGCGGGGAATCAAAACCAAGGCGACAATCAAAAAGTCGAGCCATCCGGCGGCTTCCAGGAT
>JASFWU010000167.1:0-6331 GCA_050049035.1 Akkermansiaceae bacterium
AGACGTCGAGCCGATGCCGCCGAAGAAGCCCAAAATTGCCGATGCGCAGATTGAGGTGATTCACCGGTGGATCGCGGGCGGCTTGCTCGAGGCCAAAGGGGGCAAATCAAAACTGCGAAATCTCTCGTTCGACTTGTCGGCCGGCTCGATGGAGCGTCCGGACGATCCGGCCCGGCCCACGAATTTGCCTGAGGTCCCGCTGTCTGAAACCCGCACCGCTCCTCCGATTCTCGCGCTCGCTAGCAGCCCGTGGGCGAACCTGATCGCGGTCAGTGGTCACGAACAAATCCTGCTTTACGGAGAACTGCCAGCGGCGGCGGAAGCGGACGGGTTTGAGCCGGTGGCTCAAGACGAGCTGCTTTGGCGTGAGAATTTTGAAGGAGAAACGGACAGCCTTGACGGGGTGATCGGTAAGGCGTGGCAGGCGAAAGGACACCGGAAGTTGGAGTCCCTTCCGCGTGATTTTTTGAACCGGAACGGCGCCTTCACTTTTTCCGCGTGGATCCGACCGGACGCCGACATGAAGAGCGAGATTCTCTTTGGTCGCGGCAGCTTTGCCATCTTCCTCGAGAAGGCGCGTCATGGTTGGAAGCTGCGTTCGGTGACCCGTTCAAAGACCAACAAGATTGGCTACTTTGGCCGACAGGGTGAGTTCCCGGGCGAGGGCTGGCAGCACATCGCGGTGACTTGCGACGGAAAGGAGTGGGTCTTTTACTACGGCGGTAAGGAGATCTCGCGTCAGGCGATTAAGGGAGATCAAGCGGGTTTCCTGGACGACGGCCATCCGTTCTTTATCGCTGGAGATGGCGTCCACGAGGACCGGCAATATCGGGGCGGATTCGATGACGTGCGAATTTACAAGCGGGCTCTTTCTCCCGAGGAAGTGGGAGCAATCTACGGGAACGCAACCACCTCGATGGGTCACCTCGGGACCCTGCCGTTTCCCGAAGGGGACGTGCATGATTTGCGCTTCTCGCGAAATGGCGGGTTGTTGATTGCGGCGGGTGGCCGGGGTGCCTACTCCGGGAAAGTGGCCGTCTTCGACGTTCGCACCGGCGAACGGAAGGCCACCCTTGCCGACGAGCAGGACATCGTGCTCTCTGCCGATATCAGCTCTGATCATCGCCTGGTCGCGATCGGAACGCCGGCGAAGAAAGTGAAGATCTTCTCCGCCGAGAACGGGAAGTTGTTGAAGGTCATCGACAAGCACACCGACTGGGTGACTGCGGTTCGTTTCAGTCCCAATGGCAGGATGTTGGCGAGCGGTGATCGCAATGGCGGGATTCACGTTTGGGAGAGCAAAAACGCGGGCATTGTTTATTCCCTCGACGAACACAAGGTCCGGATCACCGGCTTGAGTTGGCGCGCCGACGGACAAGTTCTCGCGTCGGCCGGCGATGACGGGAAGTTCGTGCTCTGGGATATGAAAGACGGTTGGCCGACTCGAACCGCGAGCCCTCACGCGGTAAAGAAGGAGCCCTCGCGTCACACCCGTCAGACCGGAATTCTCGACATCCGCTTTGCCCGCAACGGAAAATTTCTCACGGTAGGCCGCGACCGCACCCTGCGCTGGTGGGAGACGGACGGGAAGTCCTTGGGCCAGATCAGCGGCCTCACCTCGCTGCCCACGCAGGCGGCCTTCGATCCGGAGGGACGGTTTTTGGTTTCGGGAGATTTCGCCGGAGGCCTCCACCTCTGGGACCTCCAGACCAAGACGAGGGTGCAATCGATCCCACGACCGGAAGGAAGCGGAAAGTAATACCAAGAGTGAAAAAAAAATCTGGTAGAACCGGATCGCTGAAGAAAATCAACAGGCTGCTCGAAAGTAGGGACCGGATGGAGTTTCCCGATTGTCTCTGAAAAGTCGCGAGGCTAGAAGGGGGCATGATCAAAATGAGAAGGCGACAGGCCGGGGTATTGGCAATGATGATGGGATTCTCGCTTGGCAGCGGGATGTTTGCGGGAGCTTCGGAGTTGTTGGTGAAGTCCGGCGAGAAGATTGCCTTTCTTGGAGACTCGATCACGCAGGGTGGAAATCGCAAGAACGGCTATATCACTTTCGTGATGGATGCCTTGAATCGTGAAGGTCTTAAGCTGACCCATGTACCGGCCGGGATCGGGGGGCATAAGTCGAGCAACATGTTGGCCCGTTTGGACCGCGATGTTTTGAGCAAGAAGCCGGACTGGATGCTTTTGAGCTGCGGCGTCAATGATGCCTGGCATTTCACGCTGACTCTCGGGAAACGAAAGTTTCAGGGCGTGGAATTGGACGACTACAAAAAGAACATTCGCGCCATCGTTGACCAAACCGAGAAGGCCGGAGTCAAGGTGATGATCCTGACCGCCACCATGATCGGAGAGGACCCGGAGAAGGCCACCAACAAGAGGTTGGAGCCCTACAATGTCTTCCTTCGCGAACTGGCGAAGGAGAAGAAGCTTCCGCTCGCCGACCTCGACAAGGAGATGCGCGCTGCGCTTGCCAAGATCCCCGATGAGAAAGGAAAGGCCCACATGTTTGGTGAGCCCAAGTATGACCGCATGATCAAGAACAAGCTCACCACCGACGGCTGTCACATGAACACTCTGGGCAACATCATGATGGCCAGGGGCATTCTCAAAACGTTCGGATTGCCGGAGGAGAAAATCGCAGCCGCCGAAAAGGACTGGCTGAAGAAGTAAGGCTTCTCGTGACTGATTGATTGGCTCCAATATCCGCCTCCTTATGAAAGTGACTCCCTTGTTCTCGCGCGGCACCCGTCTGGTTCTCTTTGTGCTGACATTCTTCCTTGCGGTATCGCCGCTCCCGGCCCATGACAAAAAGCCGGACCGGGGACCGAAGGATACCGGCAAGGTCCTCGTGTTCGGGGGAACCGGTTGGTACCGTCATCCGGAAACTGCTGCGGTGAGCGGGTGGCTCGCGCGCTTGTCGGATGACCTGGGCATGCAGGTCGATGTTACGGCCACTCCCCATGACATCGAGCACCTGCTGGACCGCTACCAGGTTCTCGTGCTCAACAACTCCAATCAGCTTACCAAGATCTTCAGTGAAAAACAGCGGAAGAAAGTAGAGGAATGGTATCGCAAAGGCGGAGGGATTGTTGCCCTGCATGCCGCTCTGGTCCGACAGAAGGAATGGAAGTGGTTTTCCGAGCTGGGAGGCTGCGATTTTAACAGCGACTCCGAGTTCCTGGAGGCGAAGGTCGTGGTGGATCCCGCCGCCAAAGAGCATCCTTCGGTCAAGGGCTTTGGAGAGTCGTTCAAATACAAGGCCGACTGGACCAATCACGACGTCAGTGTGACCGGTAAACCGGGAATCCAGGTCCTCTTGCGGGTTGATGAATCAAGCTACGAACCGGTCAGGGATTACTTCAAAACCCGGGGAGGAAAAGCAATGGGCAAGGATCATCCCATCGCCTGGATCAATACTTTGAACGACGGCCGTTTCTTTTACACTGAGCTTGGACATGATGTGCGTTCGCTGGACACCAAGTTCGGTCGCCAGCACATCATTGAAGGCATCAAGTGGGCGGCGCGGCTTGAGGAGAAAGCGCCTGAGGCGGATGCGCCCGAAAAGTAAGAGAGCTTCTTACTTCTTCTGAAGCTTGAGCATCTCGGTGGCATAGCGTTCACCAAGAGAGATCATGGAAGGGGCGTCGAAGTGCCAGCGGTCCATCGTTTTGAGACCCTTGGAAGATGCGACGCCGGTGTGGGGCACCATCGTTGGAAGCTTGGCGATCCCGGCGTTGATCTTTTCGCCTTCCTTGATCTCCCCGGCGACGAAGGGAAGGTTCGCGACTCCAAGGTCCTTGCGGAGGTTTTCCACGAGTGCCTTGAGCTGTCCCGGATAGATGTCCGCCCGCGAGCTGTTCGATTCCCCCTGGTGCCAGAGAATGCCCTTGAGCGTGCCGGTTTTCTGGGCGGCTGTGGCTCTCGTGATGATGTCCTTGTAGAACTTTTTGTCGGTGGCCCATTGCTCGATGCTGCTCCCTCCTTTGGCATTCACGACAAGACCGATCGTCGCCTTTGGATTAGCCTTTCTCATCGCCTTCGCAAAGGAGTAACCAGGATTGAGCTTCTGCATTCCGAGCCCCTTCCTGATGGTGGAATACCGGTTGAGAGGATTCTTCGCGGCTTCCCATTCGTTGGTGGCATTGAGAAGAAGAACTCCTTCGATCGGGCCGGCCTTTGCTTGATCTACCGGAGCCCGACCCGCCATGTTGGACTGCCCGATGAGCAGGTAAATGTGCAGGTCCTCCTTCGCGACGTCTTCGGCCTGAAGGCTGAAGACGAGAGTGAGGAAGAAGACAGTGAAGAGTCGGAGAGAGGTCATTTTGATTTCTTGGAGTTTTTTGATTTTTGGGGTCGGGCGCGAAGGCGTTGGGCCTCCATGAATTTGTCGAGCGCGGCTGGATCGCTTCTGTTTTGAAACGCCTCGAGAGCGGGGTCACCTGTTTTTTTCATCCGGGTCAGAAGAGCAGCGCGCATCGTGTTGATCTCTTTTTGATACGCGGGATCGTCGATGAGGTTGTTCAGGGCATGAGGGTCCTTTTCGAAATCGAAGAATTCTTCAAGCACGCGATGCTCGAAGAGCTGGACTCGTGCTGCGATTTTCGGGTCTGATGGCGCGGCCTGTTTCAGGGCGTTGAAGCTCAGGCCGCTGGTAGAGTCCATGCGCATCGGCTTGGTACGATTGGCCCAAAAGTTGACGAGATAGCCGAAGCGCTTTCCGTGCACCGCCCGCATGGGGAAGCAGTTGCGGGCGAAGGTTTTGTGGAACTCGGTGAAGACGAGATCGCGGCCCTCTTGTTTCTGACCCTTCAAGACGGGAAGGAAGCTCCGCCCGTCCATCCCGGGGACCGGTTTCAACCCGGTCGCCTCGAGAATGGTGGGCATGTAGTCGATGCCGGAGACAAGGTGGGTTTTGTCCTGTTGCCCGGGCTTGACCGTGCCTGGCCATGAAACGATCCAGGGAGTTTTGGTGCTGTTGAGATAACAATTCGCCTTGGCAAAGGGAACGGCGATCCCGTTGTCGCTGAGAAACATCACGATGGTATTCTTGGCGAAGCCGCTTTCTTCGAGAGCTTTCAAGATGGCCCCGGCTGATTGGTCGCAACGGTAGACCGAGGTGTAATATTGCGCGATTTCCTTTTGGATCCCGGGAAGGTCGGCGAGGAATTCTGGCACTGTGATTTCGCTTTCCTTGATGGTGCGAGTGACCTTGGGGAGATTTTTGGACCAGCTTCGCAACTCCTGGGCGCTCCCGGCGAAAGGACGGTGGGGATCGTGAATGTTGGCCATCAGGAAGAAGGACTTCTTTTCCATCTTGGCCCGATCGAGAAACACCTTGGTGTAGTGATGGTAGCGTTCGGGTGAGCGTCCGATTCCGGCGCCCGAGGCGAGGTCGCTCTGGGTGATGTAGTGGTCCCAGCAGTAGCGGTGTTTGGGGCGAAGGTGGATTTCCTTTCCAAGAATGCCATTCAGGTAGCCGGCCGCGTGGAGACTCTCCTGCAGGGTGGGGACGTCGTCCGAGATTGGGTCAAATCCTTCGGCGCCATTCCGATGTGGGTAGCGGCTCGTCATGATGGACTGCCGGGACGGTTGGCAGACCGCGATGTTGACGTAGCCATGGTGGAAGACGAGCCCACCGGCAGCGAGGCGGTCGAGATTGGGAGTGATGTTGGGGACCTTGCAGCCGTAAACGCCAAGTGAATCGTAGTTGAGATCGTCGGCCGTGATGAGAAGGATATTCGGACGGCTCGCCTGGTCGTCAGCTAAAAGGAGGGTGGGAAAGGAAAGAGACGCGAGGATGAATCGGGCGGTCAGGCGAGGCAATTTCATGGAGGTGTGGAAGGAGGCTAGGCTACGGAGCGCGTGCGGTCGATGTTGCTTGGTCGGAGTGTCACTCGTTTTTTTAAACAATGAATCGACAAATGATGGGGAGGTGGAGTGTAGTAGATGGATCATGAATCGACGGAAATCCCTGACTACTCTGACCGGTGGAACTGCTCTTCTTTCTGCTCTTGGATCTCAAATGAGCGCAGCCCAGGAGGCGGTCGCGGAAGCAGGAGGAAAGTTCAAGCACTCGGTTTGTCATTGGTGCTTTGGCCGTATTCCTCTTGAGCAATTCTGTGTTGAGGTCAAAAAAATGGGAATTGAGTCAGTCGAAATTCTGTTTCCTGAGCAATGGGCCACCGTGGCGAAACATGGTCTGACCTGCGCAATGGGCCGTCCCCGGGCAGTGAAAGGGATCGCGGGAATTCCCAATGCTTTTGAGAATAAGGCAAATCACGACACCTTGGTAGAGATCTACGAGGACATCATTCCAAAGGCC
>JASFWU010000168.1:0-6327 GCA_050049035.1 Akkermansiaceae bacterium
ATGGGTATCCAACGATTCCACAGTCGGCCTTGCGATCTGGGATGCCCGCCTGCAGGACCCGGCTTGGAGAACCAAAGAAATCTGGCAAACACTGGCAAAAATCAAAAAGCCGAAACCTCCTTCTGAAGACAAGAAAAAGGACGCGCCTGACCGAAGTCAAAACTAGCATTCGGAACCATTCCCAACAGATGGATCCCTCTATTGCAGATGGTCATTCCACTCATGAAACGGTTGAAGGATAGCCCACTTGCCAGAACGAGTAAGACCCACTATCAAAACCCGCAGATGCTCGCCTACGACACCCTCGGTTCCCCCGATGCCGAACCACTCGTCTTTCTCCACGGACTTGGTGCCGGAAAACTTCGCACGTTCTCGGGATTACCATTTCTCGAGAGCCTTTATCTCGTTGCCCCCGACCTGCCGGGCCACGGCAAATCGACTGGCTTTGATCCGGAAACCTTTTCCTTCGATTCCTTCGCCGACCACGTGATTGCTCTCATGGATCATCTCGGAATCGAGAAATGTCACCTCGGGGGACTTTCGATGGGATCCGGGATCACCCTGAACATTGCCCTCCGCTACCCCGGCAGATTCAAAAAGCTGATCATCCTTCGCCCTTCGTGGCTGGATTCCCCCTGCCCTCCCCATCTCAAACTGGTGGCTGATGCCGGGGAAATGTCCCGTGATCAATTCGAGGCCCTCCCGGAATTCCAGACCCTGCTGGCCGAAAACGAGCCGGTGGCCAACTCAATCACTGCAGTTTACCAAAGCCGGGACAATGCAGTACTCAACCGGATGTGGCACTCCTGCCCGTTTCATTCACTCGATGACCTGGCTTCAATCACCGCTCCGGCGCTCGTGATGTCGTGTCCCCGTGATGACCTTCACCCGGAATCAGTTGCTTCCACGATTGCCAAGGCCCTTCCAAACTCCCAACTTGTCAGTATTCCCGCCCGCTACCACGAGCCGGAAGCTTATCAAAAATCTCTCAACCAACACATCAACCAGTTCCTCAACACATGATCACCAAACGACTCACCACCGAACAAATCCTCGCCAATCTGAAAGCCAAGGTCGAGGCCCGCATTCCCATCATGATCTCTTCGGCGGGATCGGGTCTTGTAGCCAAGCTTCAAGAAGCCGCCGGAACGGATTGCATCAATACGTTTTCGGGTGCCCGCCTGCGCGCCAACGGAATGGGCACGATGTCGATGATGTGGCCCATCCTCGACTCCAACAAGCAGACCCTCGACTACACCCGCGAAGACATCATGCCCGCTCTCTCGGGAAAGTCCTTCGTCTGTGCCTGTCTTAATGCCAATGATCCGTTGAAAGACATGCGCATGGTCCTTCAGCAGTGCAAGGACATGGGCGTCCAATCGGTCTCCAACATCGGTCCCTCCATTTCCTACGTGGACCACGATTCCGAGATCTTCAAGGTCATGACCTCGGCCGGTATCACCATTCAGAATGAAATCGACATGCTCATCCTTGCGAAAGAGGAAATGGACATGGTGTCCGTCGGGCTTGCCTTCACCGAGGAAGATTCCTACGCCATTTGCGAACAGGCCAAGCCCCACATCTTTTGCTACCATGCCGGGACCACCAAGGGTGGGATCAAAGGTTATGACAACGGCATGACCATCGAGGAAACCGCCGAGCAAACCGAGAAGGTCTACCAAAAGTGTCGCGAACTCAGCCCGGATACCATTCTGGTGGCCCACGGAGCCGCAATGGAAACTCCGGATGAAGCGCAATATATGCTCAACCACACCAGCGGCCACGGCTTCTGGACCGGTTCCTCCACCGAGCGCCTTCCGATCGAACGAGCGGTCTCAGCCGCCGCCCAGGAATTCCGCGAGCTCTCCTTTGATCAATAAGAAGAGAGAGACACTTCGCAACTCAAACCTATTGAAGAGAGCGAAGGCACCCTGCCTTTGCTCTTTTCCATTTCCCGTGCTTCGTTCCCTCCCAGCTAAGATCACACTTTGCTCGATTCTGATGCTCGGATTGGGAGGAGTCGGAGGATGGCTGACCTCATCCTCAATCCCCGGTTGGTATGAAAATCTGACCCGTCCACCAGGCACTCCACCCAACTGGATTTTCGGGCCGGTCTGGACGGTACTTTACCTCATGATCGGTGCGAGTTTTGCCCTCATGTGGCATCAGGATCGGATTGGCAGGAACAAACCCACCTTCTTTTTCGCCGGTCAATTTGTCCTCAATCTCGCCTGGACTCCGGCCTTTTTTAGTCTTCATCAAATGGAAGCCGCTCTTGTGGTGATCGTTCTCATGTGGATTTTCATCGCCCTTACCATCAGATCATTTGCAAAGCACTCCCGGACAGCCGCCTTCCTTTTAATCCCCTATCTCCTCTGGGTCAGCTATGCCACTTATCTCAACGCAGGATACGCGGCATTGAACTAGGCCCCGGATCTTTGATAACAACTCCGCTCACTCAATCGTATCCAAACAATGACCCGATTTCTTTTCCTCGGATTTCTCCTTCAATTCACCTCGCTTCTCTCCGCCGACGAGCGGCCGAACATTATCATCATTCTATCCGATGACATGGGCTTCTCGGACATCGGGTGCTACGGGGGAGAAATCAAAACGCCCAATCTTGATGCCCTTGCTGCCAACGGGCTCCGCTTTACCCAGTTTTACAACACTGCACGCTGTTGTCCGACACGCGCCAGTTTGCTGACCGGTCTGTATTCTCATCAAGCCGGAGTCGGCCACATGATGGGCGACTACGGGATCCCGCAATACCAGGGTCGTCTCAACACTCAGTGTGTGACCATCGCGGAAGCCCTGAAGCCGGCCGGCTACCGGAGCTACATCGCAGGGAAATGGCACGTCACCCCCTACCGTGCCAAGGGCGATCAGAAGGAAAACTGGCCGCTGCAACGGGGCTTCGACAAATTCTACGGAACGATCCACGGAGCCGGGTCCCTTTTCGATCCCAATGGCCTCACCCGGGGCAACACCTTCATCACACCTGAAAATGATCCCGGGTATCAACCGGACGGCACGTGGTATTACACCGACGCTATCTCAGACAACACCATCAAGTTCATCTCCTCCCACTGCAAGGATCATCCCGACAAGCCCTTCTTTCACTACGTGGCCTACACCGCGGCCCACTGGCCCATGCACGCCCTTCCGGAAGACATCGCCAAGTATGATGGAAAATACGATGAAGGATATGCAGCGGTCTACGAGGCCCGCCTCAAAAAAATGAAGGCTCTTGGCCTTCTCGGAGCCGACTGGCAAATCCCGGGCCCGGTCGGAACCTGGTCCGAGGTCAAAAAGAAAGAATGGGAAGCCGCTTGCATGGAGGTCTACGCCGCCATGGTCGACAACATGGACCAGGGAATCGGACGGATCGTCAAGTGCCTGAAAGAGCACAAGCAGCTCGAAAACACTCTCATCTTTTATCTTCAGGACAACGGAGGGTGTGCCGAGGGAATGGGCCGTGGCAAGCAGGTCGGACCGCTCAAAAGACCGGCCAAACCCGATGTCGAGCCGATGAAAAAGGACGAATTGCAAACCCAGATGGTGCCCCGGAAATCGCGCGATGGCTATTCGTTGCGCCAAGGCACCGGAGTCATGCCGGGACCTCCCGAAACTTACATCGGCTACGGTAAGAACTGGGCCAACGTCTCCAACACTCCGTTTCGTGAATACAAGCACTGGGTCCACGAAGGTGGGATCTCCACTCCTCTCATCGCCCACTGGCCGAAGGGCATTTCGAAGAAGAACTCCTGGGCGACCGATCCCGGCCACCTCATTGATCTCATGGCGACCTGCCTTGATCTGGCCAAAGCAGACTATCCAAAGGACAAGATTCCCTTCGAAGGAACTTCGCTCGTCCCTGCCTTTTCAGGAAAGAAACTCTCCCGGGGTAAACCCATCTTCTTCGAGCACGAAGGAAACCGTGCTGTTCGTGACGGCGAGTGGAAGCTGGTGGCGAAGAGTGTGAAAGGCAAGTGGGAGCTCTACAACATCAGCAAGGACCGCACCGAGATGAACAACCTTGCGGAGAAGCACCCGGAAAAAGTGAAAACCATGTCTGCACAGTACCAGACCTGGGCCAAGGAAAGAGGCGTGGTCCCCTTCGGATCCTGGCGCAAAAACAAGAAGCGCAAGTAGGAGCACCTAAACCTCGATCGCCATCCCGGCCTCGGGGACGATGATGCGGTCGTCGAGTCCACGTCGCGCCGCTTCCTCCCGCAATCGTTCCACCGGCTCTTCGGGCGGTTCGTTCCCCAACGGGAAGGTGCCGTAGTGCATCGGGACCATGAGCTCAGCTCCAAGATCCACGAAGGCCTGAAGGGCCTCTTCGGGGTTCATATGCACATCCCGACCACTCGGTGCGTCGTAGGCCCCGATGGGAAGCATCGCCAGACAGATTTCCTCACGTTTCCCGATCTCCTTGAACCCGTCAAAATAAGCGCTGTCGCCACAGTGGAACACCTTTCGTAATCCGGAGCCCACCAGGAAGCCGCCGTAGTCCCGGTTGACGTCCGCACCGTAACGGGCTCCCCAATGGTGACTCGGGGTGTGAACGATTCTCATTCCACAGATTTCCCGCTCCTCCCAGACCTTCATTTCGGTGACCCGATCGAAACCCAATCGTTTCACCAAACTCCCGCTTCCCTGGGGAACGACGATCCCCTCCCTGGTCTGGATGGTTCGCAGAGACCTTTTGTGCAGGTGATCGAAGTGGGCATGGGAGACCAAGACGAGATCCAGATCCGGGAGATTCTCAATCGCCAGTCCAGGTTCGATCTGCCGTTTGACGGGACCATGGAAGTTGGCCCAGTTGGGGTCAAAAATCACAGCATGGCTCCCGAACTGGACCAGAAAGGAGGCGTGCCCGATCCAGGTGGCCCGGATGACGCCCTCCTCCGGGGAAGACAGAATGGCGGCTTGTGTTTCACCTGCCCGTTTTTTGAGCAATTGCGGAAGAAGGCGATGCCGCCAGAATTTGTAGTTTCTCGCCGGCCACCCTTTTTTCGGTCGCAAGCCGGAGTTTCGTCCTTCCCGCTCCATCGTTTTCTAAAAAAGGCTTTTGGTGATCTCCTCCGCCCAATGACGGGCTAATCCGGCATAGTCGGTATTCCCTTCGGCATAGGTGATGCCCCGCGACACATTGACCACGCTGGGAGCCTGGCGTCCGCTGCCTTGCAAGGCCGACAAAGAGCCGCCCTGTGCTCCCAGACCGGGGATCAGCAAAGGGACATCCGGCAGATTGGCGAGAACTTCGCCATCCGCATTGGTCAGTCCGACCACCAAACCGGCTGTCGTCTTTTTCCCCTCGCCACTTGCCCGGTCGCACAAATCCCCCACCCGCTCAAAAACCGCTTTCCCTTCGCAGTCCCGACGCTGGAAGTCGACGCTCCCCGGATTCGAGGTCACGGCAAGAAGGTAGATTCCCTTTCCTTGCCAATCGAGAAAGGGCTCCAGGGTATCGTACCCCAAAAATGGATTGAGGGTGACCGCATCGACCTTCCAGTTCTCAAAATAGCTGCGGGCGTAGTATTTCTGGGTCTCGCCAATATCACTCCGCTTGGCATCCAGAATCACCGGAACTTCGTCCGGCATCTCTCCAAGCAACTCCTCCAGAATCTCGATCCCGCGCAGCCCCATCGCCTCGAAGTAGGCCATGTTCGGCTTGAAGGCGGCGGCATATTCGGCGGTTTCCCCAACCACTCGACGCAAGAATCCGGGGACCCCTTCTACCCCACCGTCAGTGGAATCGGGACGCGGATCCAGACCAACACACAAGGCAGATCCGGTTGTTTCGAGGCGGTCTTTCAGGCGCTGGGCATACGTCATATTGCGGGAATGCTATTCGCCTGGTTTCTCCTGACAAGTCGCTGATGATACCACCTCAAATAAAAGCCTCCCGCGATCAAGAGCATCAGCCCGAAATTCTCGGCAATCTTCAGGGGGAAGTTTGTAGGGGTTTCCGAGGCACCGTGGCATCCGCAGTTAAGATCAGTGATTCCCAGACTCCAGGCGTGGGCAAGACCAAGGTTAAAGGCAACCAGCATCAGGAAAAGCACCACTCCGCCAGCCGCTCTCGAAAAAGGAATCAAAAGGGCCACGGCAGCGACCAATTCAAACCAGGGAACAGAGTAGGCAATGATTCCATCCATCGGCCCTCCAAAAAAGTTTCCGTCGCCCCAGCTGGCCCAGCTCACCTGCCAATCAAATTGGAAATTCCCGACCGAGGTGGTGAAGAATGAAAGATCCAACAATTTGCGCCAGGCGCTCCAGCCGAAAAAGGAGGCCAGAGAAATCCGGATGACAAGCTCG
>JASFWU010000169.1:0-6221 GCA_050049035.1 Akkermansiaceae bacterium
CATCAATCACCTCGAAAAACGACGCCAGACCGGTCTCATACCGGAGACGAACCAAACGCGAAGCCTCCCGTGCAGCCACGGTGGATTTGCGTTGGGCGGATAAAGCCCGATCGAGATTGGCAATTCCGGAAAGCGCATTTTCGACATCGCGGAATGCACCGAGGACCGAGGCTTGATGGTTTTCGAGAGCTTCATGGTAGCCCGCCATCGCTTCTTTCCTGGCGCGTTCCTTTCGTCCAAAAGTGACAATGGGAAAGTCCACCGTCGGGCTGATCACCCAAAGCCGGGAGTTTCGTTGAAACAGATCCGAGGTATTGAGAGCCGCCGACCCACCACTCGCGGTGAGCGAGACGCGGGGAAGATAGTTCGCAAGGTTGATGCCAATTTGCTCGGCTGCGGCAGCCAGACGGCGTTCGGTCGCAGCGACATCGGGACGTCGACGCAAAAGATCAGCCGGCACTCCGGAAGGAATCGCGGGAGTCCGTGGAGGATCCTTGCGGACCAAGCGGAATCCGGAGGGGTTCTGGCCGGTCAACACGGCGAGGGCATTTTCCAGTTCGGTTCGGCGTTGCTTCACCCGGTATAGCTCGGCCCGGGCGGTTTCGGTCTGACTGCGGGCTCTCGCTTCATCGATTGCCGTGGTGTCACCGGCATCAAGACGGGCCTTGACCAGCTTCTCGTTTTTCTCCCGCAGAGCGATCGTGCCTTCAAGCACTGCGATCTCGGCATCCAGATGCCGGAGGGCGAGGTAGTCTCTGGCCACCTCGGCTTTCACCGACAAAAGAGCGGTGATGTAGTCAGCAGCGGCTGCCTGGGACAAAGCCTGTTGTTGCGTCACGCCCCGGCGAACACGCCCCCAGAAATCAATTTCATATGAGAGATTGAGGGTGGATCGAAAGCGCGAATAGGGATCCGAGGGAATGGGAAAAATATCGCGGGTGGAATCCTGCTGCCGGGTGGCAAGAGCGGAACCGGTCAACGAAGGGAGAAGATCGCTCCGACGAAGTCCGAGGATAGCCCGCGACTGGTCGAGCCGTGCCAAAGCCGCCTTCACACCCGGATTGGCTTTCTCGGCCTGTTTGAGAAGGAGGGACAACTTCTGATCGCCAAAGCGGTCCCA
Organism: Akkermansiaceae bacterium; assembly: GCA_050049035.1. GTDB lineage: Bacteria > Verrucomicrobiota > Verrucomicrobiia > Verrucomicrobiales > Akkermansiaceae > SW10. The sequence goes on from JASFWU010000169.1 coordinate 1,121, forward strand.
CCAACGGCCGGTCGGAGGAGGTGCGGAAAGCCCGACCGCCTTATACTTTGCCGGAATTGGTGGATCTGACTTTTGGTAGTCCGGGCCCACGGTGCAACCCGCGACAAGAAGGGAAAGAACCATTAGCGCCTTCATTTTATTGCGCCGAAGCGGCCGTAACCTGTTTGGGTTTGGAAAAAGAAAAGACGATGCTGAGCACGGTCGGCACCAGAAACATTGTGAAAATCGTGGAGACCACCAGCCCGCCAACCACCACCGCGCCAAGACCACGGTAGAGCTCGGACCCCGACCCCGGAAGAAGAACGAGAGGAAGCATCCCTCCGACTGAAGTAAGGGTGGACATCAAGATGGGACGCACCCGCGATGAAACCGATTCGCAGATTGCTTCGTTGGGATCGCGGTTCGGATCGCTCTTCATGAAGTTGATCGTCTGGTGAACAATCAGGATGGCATTGTTCACTACCACGCCCGCAAGAATCACAAAACCAAGAATGGTGAGCACATCCATCTTCTGATCCGGCATGTAGGGATCAAGCAGGGACGCCTGCCGGACAATAAAGAGCCCGAGCAGTCCACCCACCGTCGCCAATGGAACCGAGAGAATGATCACCAGCGGGTAGCTCCAGCTTTGGAACAAGACCACCATGAGAAGATATACCACGAAGAGAGCAAGGAAGAGCGAACTGGTAAAGAGACCCGTGAAGGACCCATCGCCAAGGAGGGCATTCTTGATCTCGCCAAGGGCATCCGACGAGCCGGCAATCTCCACCTGGACCCCCGGAGCCACTCCACCGGCTGCTTGTTGCTTTTTGATCAAGGCATCCACCTTTTCAATCGCTTCCTCCAGCGCCATCGAGTCGGGTGGAGTCACTTCGAGAGTGACCGCACGAAGACGGTCAACATGCCGGATTTGCTCCGGACCAAGGACCCGTTTCAGATTCGCCAGCGAACTCAAGTCCACCACCTCGCCATCGGGCGTGGCTACCGGAGTTGTGAGCAAAGCTTCCAGCGGCAGATCGGAAAGAGCGTCCTCGGTGATGATCTTCATGTCCTTGAGCTCCCCGTTTTTCTCGTAATCGCGGAACAAGAGAATCCCCTCACCCGCCGCCTGAACCGCAAGCCCGAGATCACTGCGCGTCATGCCCACCTCCCGCAAACGCTCATCATTTGGGACGATGCGAAGTTCCTCGAGAGGAAGGGCGTAGTTGGGTGGAGATGGAGTCACCTTTCCGGGCCCAAACTCTCCCATAAACGACATGAACAGTCCCTGCGCGGAGTTGGCCACCGCATCGAGATCGGTCCCCTTGACGTCAATCTTGATTGCCGATCCGGTCGTGCCCGCCACCCGGAAAAGCGGTAATTGAAAAGCGATGGAAAAAGTATCGGGTGCAGCGCCTCCTTTGGTGGCATGTTCCAACAAGGGCACCGCATCGATGACCCGTTTCTTGTCTCCGGAGATCGCCACCTGGAACATGCGACCTTCAAAGGAAACAAGGAAGTAGTGATCGAGCGGCGGCGGAAGGACTCCTTCTCGTTGCCCGGGCACCGGCTGACGCTCGTCGTGATCTGGTTTGCGATCACCTCCGCGAATGATGCGCTCCACCTTGAACTTGTCTTCGGTCGCTTCCCAGGCGGGTGCCACGATTTCCTCCATCCGCTCACCGGTATCGGAAAGGGCCTGCAGGTTGTAACTTGGTGGAGGAAAAAGAAGCCCAAAGGCCAGGTTGCGGTTTCCTTTCGGAAGATAATCGAGCGGGGGCAACAAGATCTTCACTCCAAAGACCGTGACCAACACGAAGACAGCCACTACCGCGAGACGACGAAGATTCCCGGCCACCAACCATGCGACCCAGGAACCAACAAGCGATGGAAGATTCAGAAACAACCAGCCCAAGGGGCGGAAAGGATAGCCCAGGAAGCGGAAAAACTTGTTTCCAAAGATCCGGTCAAAGGCGCTGTCGCCATCGGTCTTGGCCGGGTTGAGAAAACGCGCGGCGGCCGTCGGGATGAGAGTCAGCGACACAATCATGGAAAGCCCGACCGAAACCATGATGGCCAACGCGATGTCCCGGAAGAGCTGGCCCGCTGTTTCCTGAATCAGAAGGATGGGTGCGAAAACAATCAGGGTCGTCATGGTCGAGGCCACCACTGCCCCGGCGACCTCTCTTGCTCCATCGAGTGCCGCTTGGATTGGCTTCTTCCCGAACTCGAGATGACGGTAAATGTTCTCGATGACCACGATGGCATTGTCGACCACCATGCCCACCGCAAATGCCAGCCCGGCGAGGGAGATGATGTTAATGGAACGTCCCAGGGCGACCAGGATGATGAGCGAGGCAATCACCGAAACCGGGATGGCCAGGGCAATGATGCCAACGGTGCGCAGGGACCGCAAAAAGAACAACAAGGTGAGGGTCGCAAGGATTCCTCCGACGAGAATATTGGATCTCACCAGGTCGATGGCATCCTCCACGTAAGTGGTCGAGTCGTAGGTCTGCACCAACTCAAGCGTGCCGTTCATGCCAAGGTCACGGGCTTCCTGGGCCAGCAATCCGTTGGGCGAGTTGAGCTGCCTCACCTCTTCCTGAAGTGCGGCCATCGTTTCGAGAAGGTTGGAGCCGCGCTCGAGCTGGAAGTTAAAGAACGGCATCTGGATTCCCCGCGCTCGAACCCACGAGGTGGGCTCTTTAAAGGCGGGCTTCACGGTCGCAAAATCCCCGAGGTAGATGATGCCGTCTTCATTCCGGCGAATGATCATCTTCTCAATCTGGGCCGGAGTTTCAAAACGGCCGGTTGAGCGAATTCTGACATCGCGCTTTCCATCCATCAACTTGCCACCCGAAAAGTTGGCATTGGCTGCCGCGATCGCGGTCCTTAACTCGCCGTAGGTGATTCCCCGCTGCGCCATCGCCTGGGGATCCACGATGATGTGAAGCTCGGACTGCACCGCTCCCCGAACTCCGACCTGCGAGATTCCGTCGATGCGTTCGAAGCGAGGGCGTATCCTCCGCTCCATGAGATCGTTGAGGGTTTCCGCGGGAAAGTCGGGATCGCTTGAAGCCAGGCCCATCCACGCGATGTAATCCACCGATTCAATATCGACCGGCTCGACCCGGGGCTGGAGCACGCCGTCGGGATAACCCGGAACTTCATCGAGTTTTTGCAAGACATCGGCAGTGGCGGCCTTGATATCGGTTCCTGTTTCAAACTCCAGCCGGACCGATCCTTGTCCGTTGGCCGAAGTCGAGGTCAGGGAAACCAAACCCGTGACCTCGCCCAGGACCTTTTCCTGTTCCTCGATGATGTCCGATTCGACTTCCTCGGCCGAGGCGGATTCCCAGTTCGTCACCACTGAAACCACCACCGAGGAGACTTCGGGAGTCATGCGGATGGGCACAATCGTGACCGCGAGAATTCCGGCAAAAACCGCCAGTAAGGTTCCCACCGCCACCGTGATGGGTTGTGAAACGGCGGTCGCGATGAAACCGCGTTTCGAGGATGCTGCCTGGTTCTCGCTCACGGGGACTTGCTCTCAGGTTGGGCCGGCTCCCGTGTGGCAATGATCAGCGGCTGGACGAAGGGGATGAGGCGTTCGTTGCCCTCCACCACCACCTGGTCTCCCGCCTTGAGTCCTTCGGCTTCCAGATAGACAAACTCATCATCTTGAAAAAGCACGGTGACCGGAAGGCGCTTCGCTACCGGCAAGGGCCCTTGCCCTTTCATCGGCACGAAGACCACGGGGCCGGCGTAGCTTTGCTTCAGGGCATTGACCGGAACCGCCAGTCGTTCCTTTTTTTCAGTGACGGGCAACTCCGCCGTGACGGAGAGTCCGGGAATGAGAGTCCCTCCTTCATTGGGCAAGGTGACAATAACCTCGAGCGTGCGCGTTGCGCTTTCCGCAGCCGGCACGATCACGAGCGAAGTCGACTTAATGGTCACTCCGGTCGCATTGACCGTCACCGGAATCTCTTTTCCTCCAATCGACCCAGCAAAGCGTTCGGGCACCTTCAGCCAGGCCTCGATGTTTCCTGCAGACACCAAGGTCACCACCGAATCTCCTGCGGAAACCCACTCACCCGGTTCGATATGACGTTGAAGAACGTAACCGTTGAAGGGCGCTTTTACCTCCAAATCTGCTTGGCGGACCGTCAGCAACTCCAACCGTGATTTTGCCGCGTCAAGCGAATCAGCGGCTGCATCGGCCACAGAACGATCGACGTTGTTCGCGGAACGGGCATCGAGGAGCTCGGCTTCCGAAACAGCACCATCTTTGAAGAGCTTCTCCTTCATCTTCAGATCGATGGTGCTGCGCTGAACCCGCGAGGTTTTCTGATGAAGAAATGCCTCGGCCACAGTCACCTGGGCCTTGGCCTCGTTAATCTGCACTCCCAGTCGACGGCCATCGAGAACGGCCATGATCTCCTCCTCCTTGACGAGATCTCCTTCCGTCACCGAGATCGATGAGATTGGACCAGCCTCACGCGCCGCCACCTCGGAAAGCGAACAGGCCCGCAAGGTTCCCACAATTGACTCCACCCTCGCTGAAAGCCGTTCTTCCACCGGAGCCAGAATCACCGTCGCCGGTGGCATTCCTCCCGGTGCTGCTCCCTTTTCGGCACCATCTTTTTCAGCCGTCGAAAGGATGCGAATCCCCCACCAACTGACTCCCACGACCACCACCGCCAACACCACGAAGACGAGGGGCGGGATGCGAAAAGAAGAGGAACCCGAAGACATGTGCAGTGGCGATCTGGGCGAACCCTAGATGGCAACCCCCTCATTTCAAGTGGCAAGCTTGCCGTTGATATGGAAAATCCTCCTGGCTTGTTTCATCGACCACTCGCTTGTTTGGTCACATCCATTTTCCCATGGATTCGCTACAACAACAAAATTGATCCTACCAAAGAATATCAGTCATCGCTTTTGATCGTTTTTTCAGAAAATTGGATTAGGAAAAAATCCCAGTGAATCTAGGGAACCTCTGATTAATCGCCAAGCGTATTTGATTTCGTTAGACTCTGGGGCATGAGCCAGATGAGTTTTGCCGAGATTGATTTTGGGAGCCACCGGAAGGTGACGCGCAGAGCCAAGTTTCTCGAGG
>JASFWU010000170.1:0-6187 GCA_050049035.1 Akkermansiaceae bacterium
CGGAACAGGTTTTGAAAAGGTCGAGATGCAGTTTCTTTCGGACCTCTACCTCACCTGCCCGGAGTGCAACGGCACCCGCTTCACCAGAGCCGCGGCCCAATACAAATACCACGGCAAGTCCGTCGTCGACCTCCTTGAATTCACCGCCTCGGAAGCATTGGCCTTTCTTGAAAACATTGAAGGCCTGACAAACAAGGAAACCCTCTTGCTCACCAAAGCCAGGCATTCACTCCAGCCCCTCGTCGAAACCGGTCTGGGCTACCTTCGTCTCGGGCAGGCTCTTAACACCCTGTCCGGTGGAGAGGCGCAACGGCTCAAACTTTGCCAGCTCCTCACCTCCACCAGCGGGAGCGTGAATACCCTCCTCATTCTCGATGAGCCAACCACTGGTTTGCACTTCACGGACATCGAAAAACTCCTCTCGGTCTTTCATCGACTGACTGACATCGGGTATTCCCTTCTGGTCATCGAACACCAAACCGACGTCATCCGGAATGCCGATCACATTATCGAGATCGGGCCGGAGGCAGGCGATAAAGGCGGAACCATTGTTTTCGAAGGAACTCCCAAGCAACTGGCTAAAAAGAAGACTCACACCGGGAGAGCCCTGTCGGAAACTTCCGGTCAACAGACTTCATCCACTCCCAGGAAAACCCGCAGCTCATCTGCCAGGTCCCAGATTTCTCTTCACGGACTCCGGCACCACAATCTCAAAAACATCGAAGCCAACATCCCTCATCACGAGTTCGTTGTCGTCTCGGGCTTATCGGGCTCAGGCAAGTCGACTCTCGCCTTCGATGTCATCTTTGCGGAAGGACAACGTCGTTTTCTCGATTCGATGTCGCCCTACGCGCGCCAGTTTGCCAGCCAACTTGAAAAGCCCGACCTCGACCTCATCACCGGTCTCCCTCCAACGGTCGCCATCGAGCAACGCATCTCACGCGGAGGCGGCAAGTCGACCGTGGGCACGGTCACCGAGATCTACCACTTTTTGCGCCTTCTATACGCCAAAGTTGGTATCCAACATTGTCCGCAATCCGGCGAACCCGTCATTTCCCAAACTCCCGAAGCGATTGGCGAACAGCTGGGCAAGTTGCTCAAGAAACACCGAAGCATCCGCCTTCTCTCCCCTGTTCTCAAAGCTCGAAAAGGTTTCCACAAGGAATACGCCACCGCTGCTGAAAAGGCCGGCTTCGAGGAAATGTTCATCGATGGGCAGCTCATCAAAACAGAAAACTTCCGACCGCTCGCCCGTCACAAGGCCCACGACATTGATTTTGTGGTCGCAACGATTTCGCACCGCGATCCCGACATCTCCGATCATCTCGCCACGGCGCTTCAATTTGGCAAAGGGACTTTCCGGGTCCTCATTGATCCGCAGAATCCGGAACTCGTCACTTTTTCGACAGCCCGGGTCTCGCCGGTGACCGGTGAATCGTTCGAAGAACTGGATCCGCATCACTTCTCATTCAACTCACCCCGCGGGTGGTGTTCCACCTGCCGGGGCTACGGTGTCGTTTCAGGGAAACGTTTTGATACCAAAGGCTTCAATTCCCGCGCGGAAGCCGAAATCCACGAGGAAAAGCAAATCGCCAAAGCGGAGGATGATGAACTGGAGCTTTGCCCCGACTGCCACGGAGCCCGGCTTCGCGAAAGCTCCCGGCACGTTTTGATCGAAGGCGTTTCCCTCCCCGGCCTGACCGCTCTCAACGTGAAAGAATCCCACAAGGTGGTTTCCTCATTCGAGTTTTCCGGACGCGATCTTGCCATCTCGCGTGACATCATCCCCGAGATCGTCCAGCGACTTGATTTTCTCGATCATGTCGGCCTTGGCTATCTTCAGCTCGACCGATCCGCCACCACTCTTTCAGGTGGCGAATCCCAACGGATTCGCCTTGCCGCCCAACTCGGTTCCAATCTTCAGGGCGTCCTTTACATTCTCGACGAGCCCACCATTGGTCTGCATCCCCGGGACAACACCGCACTGCTCTCCACCCTTCAAGCCCTGAGGGAGAAAGGGAACTCGCTTTTGCTTGTCGAACACGACGAAGACACCATCAAGGCCGCCACTCATCTGATCGATCTTGGACCGGGTGCCGGAGTCGAAGGGGGCGAGATTGTCGCTTCAGTTGCCGGGATGGCAGGAAAACCCGAAGCCCTCCTCAAGAAACACCCCAATTCACCCACCCTGAAAGCGCTGGCTCACCCGTTGGTCCACCCGTCCCGCGGGAAGCGACGTCCCGTCCCGACGAAGAAAGCACGCAAAGGCTGGCTTCACCTCAAGGGCTGCCATCTCAACAACCTCAAGGACATCGATGTGCAGATTCCCGTCGGCCGCCTCACCGTCCTCACCGGAGTTTCCGGTTCGGGCAAGTCCTCCCTGATGAGAGGATGCCTTGCCGAAGCCGCCGATCAAAGCAACTCGTTCTCCACCCTTAAATCGGCGCGGGGATTTGACGTTTTGAAGTCGAGGTATGAAGTGGATCAATCGCCCATTGGCAAAACCTCGCGATCCTGCCCGGCTACTTATGTCAAAATCTTTGATTTGATCCGCAATCTTTTCGCGCAGCTTCCCGAGTCCCGCATGCGCGGCTACACCGCATCCCGTTTTTCCTTCAACAACAAGGAAGGACAGTGTCCGGAGTGCAAAGGGAACGGTCGCATCAAGCTGGAGATGGACTTCCTTCCCACCACCTGGATCGATTGCGAAGCCTGCCAGGGAGACCGCTACAACCCTGCCACTCTTGAGATTCGTTATAACGGGCTGACCATCGGGGACGTCCTTAATCTCAATATCAAGACTGCGGCCGAGTTCTTTTCAGCCCACCCGAAGTTGCAAAAGACCCTCCAACTCCTCAGCGACACCGGCCTTGGTTACCTCACCCTCGGTCAACCGTCGCCCACCTTGTCCGGCGGAGAAGCCCAGCGTCTGAAGCTGGTCACCCAGTTGACCAAGGGGCGCCCGAAAGTCACCGATCTTGGTCCCACGAATACCAACCTCTATTTGATCGAAGAGCCAACCATCGGCCTGCACCAACAAGATGTGGCCCGCCTGACCGATGTCCTTCACCGGCTTGTCGATGAAGGCCATACCGTGGTGGTCATCGAACATCACATGGATCTCGCCGCAGAGGCGGACTACCTCATTGATCTTGGGCCGGAAGCAGGACCAAACGGCGGAACAGTCGTGGCCCAGGGCACCCCCGAGGAGGTGGCGCGATCAGGGAAGTCGGTCACCGCGCCATTTATCAAGGCGGCTCTCTAGTCCACCTGGGTATAGGCGTGCTCGTCGCGGAACTCGAAGAAGAGGCGATCCTTTTTCTCGCCGTCTTTCTCGTAAATGATTTTTCCGGTCAATCGGACAACCTTCCCCTCAAGCCCCTTCAATCCCTCAAGATCAACATCGCGTGCCTTGAGATCTTTGACAATTCCCCTTCCCAAAAAATCATGATCACCGCCTTCGAACTCGAGAATAAAGTGCTTTTGATCTTCCGAAAGGCGAACCTTTGATACCCTGCCCTCAAAGGTGGCTTTCTTGTTCCGGAGTGAAACCAGTTTTTCATAGTCAGCCGAGGTATAATAATCCTGGTCGGGGAGAAGATCGCCCGCCTCGAGAAAGGCGATATCGAATTTCCCGTCCACCTGCGCCTTCTTCTCCGAAACCATCCAGCAAATGATGCGCACGCTCTCTCCGGTAAGATTGGATGCCGAACCTCTCACCAGCTGCGCTGTCACCCAGGCAGGTGATTCAAAGACAATGAGGCCGTCGTCATTTCCCTCGCTGACCTTTCCCTGAAGAATCACCCACTTTCCCACATTTTTGGCAAACTCATCGGGGTCCTCTGAAGTTAAAGTTGCCATCTCACTCTTGGGAGGACGGCTCGTCGTCTTCACCTTTTTTCGAGGCTTGGGCTTCGGCGTGGGCTTGACCTCATCCTCCTTCTCCACCTTTTCATCACCACCGGTATCGCGGTCCCCCATCGCGGAAAGGGCCCAGATTCCACCTCCAATTAGAACCGCGAGAATCCCCATGATGATCAGCGGCTTCATCCCACCCCCCAACGGCTGGGACAGGGAAGGCAGGGGCGGGGTCCCTGGCCCGGGGGTATTTGGTGTATTCATCTCTGGCCCAGAACCTGCCGACAGACTCCGTTGCGGACAACCAGAAAAAGCCACTGGCAACTATGAGAAGGACCAGCGATAGCATGCCCGACAAAATACAGTAACGTTACGCTCACCCATGATTCTGCAACGACACCTTCTTTGCCTGCTTACCCTGCTCACAGGAACGGCATTTTCCTCCCCTGCAAAACCCAACATCGTCTTCATTCTGGCAGATGATCTGGGGTGGGCGGACACCACTCTTTATGGTCACACCAAATTTTATCGCACTCCCAATCTCGAGCGCCTCGCCAAAAGCGGCATGACATTTACGCGGGCCTATTCCGCGAGCCCGCTTTGTTCCCCGACTCGAGCCAGTATTCTCACCGGACAACATCCCGCCCGTCTCGGTCTGACCTCTCCCACCTGCCACCTGCCCGCCGAACAACTTGTGGCACGTCGCGGAACAAAAGCCCCTCCCGGGCTCAAGGCGATCCAGCCCCAGTCCGCGACCCGACTCCGCACCGACCTCCCCACCCTTTCAAAGGATCTCAAGGAGGCAGGTTACCGCACCGGACATTTTGGCAAATGGCACCTGGGTCCCGCCCCCTACTCGCCTCTTCAACAAGGATTTGAGATTGACCTCCCCCACTGGCCGGGCCCCGGACCAAAGGGATCATACGTTGCTCCCTGGAGATACCCGGATTTCGACCCCGCTCATCCGAAAGAACACATCGAAGACCGCATGGCGAAAGAGGCCGCGGCCTTTATCGAGCAAAACAAGGACCGCCCCTTCTTTCTGAACTACTGGCAGTTTAGTGTTCACGCTCCCTTCGATGCCAAAAAAGAACTGATCGCCAAATACCGGAAGCTCGTGGATTCCACATCCCCGCAACGCTGCCCGACCTATGCGGCCATGATTGAATCGATGGACGATGCCGTTGGCACACTCCTAGACACCCTTGAAAAATTCAACCTTACTGGAAACACCCTCATCATCTTCTTCTCCGACAATGGTGGGAACATGTATAATCTCGTTGAAGGAGTCCCTCCCACCAGCAACCACCCGCTGCGAGGAGGAAAAGCGACCCAATTCGAGGGAGGAATCAGAGTCCCCTGCATCGTCTCCTGGCCCGGCCAGGTTGCGAAAGGAACAAGAAGCAAGGCCTTGGTTCAATCAACCGACTTCTATCCGACCATCATCAATCTCCTCGGACTCGAAAAGGAGCCGAATCAGGTCTTCGACGGGATGAGCATCGCCCCGGCATTGAAGGGTAAGGCTCTGAAGAAAAGGCCCATCTTCACCTACTTCCCGCACAACCCTCCCGTGCCCGACTGGATCCCGCCTTCCATCTCCGTCCACTACGAGGAATGGAAACTCATCCGGGAATTCCACCAGGGTGAGAACGGAGCTCATCGTTACCGTCTCTTCAATCTCGAAAAGGACCAGGGTGAATCCGAGAATCTCGCCGCCAAAGATCCTGAGCGAGTTCGAGATCTCGACCAGTTGATCACAGACTTTCTCAAGGAAACCAAGGCTGTCGTTCCTGTTCCCAATCCGGACTTCGACCCGGCAAAGTATCGCCCGGACCTCGAAGGCAAAAACCAAGTGGGACGTCGGAGTAAAAAGCCCGGAAAGAAGACAAAAGCCGATCCGTTTGATCCCAAGCTCAAAGGCTGGAAAGCAAGACAGACTGACTACTCATTGAAGAATGGAGTAATTCAACTGAAACCCACCGGTCGCACTTCCTTTTTGGGTGTCGGCGCCGCCGGGTTTGCCGGAGAGGCAACCCTTTCCTTCCGCATCAAGGGGGGGGGAAACACTCGGGGAAAAGTCACCTGGTCCAACCAAAGTCCAGACCCGGGAAGCAAACCCTATCAACTCACGTCCGACGAATGGGAAACGAAGGCCATCACCTTCACCCCGGAAAAAAACGCAGGCATCCTAAGACTCCATCTTCCCGAAGGCGACGAGTCTGTTGAAATCGACTGGATCGAGCTGAAGTCGAAAACGAAACAGACCCGCTGGGATTTTTAGCCCGGTCCGCCCTACTGCTTCATCGAGACGAGGTAGGCAATCAGGTGA
>JASFWU010000171.1:0-6167 GCA_050049035.1 Akkermansiaceae bacterium
TCCTTTCATTTGTCGTGGTTTTGGTTCGGTTGTGAGACCGTACCTGTCCACCACAATCATAACTTAGCCCCTGGACCGAAATCCGGGGTCCACCATAATTCCCGGTGATCCCGAGCCCGAAAGAGAACTTTCAGGAGCCTTTTACCTCCGCAGAATTGCCCGGAGCTTGGCCGGAAATCCAGTTGAACGTGAGGGCCTTTGCACTCCGTATTCAACTGGTCCTTTTTCAGAAGCCGGAGCAAATCCAGCAGACCGGGACAATCATTCAACAGACCTTCATCATGCGCACAGCGTTCCTCCCCTTCGTCATCCTTCCTGCAGCCTTTGCCAACCCGGCAGATTTCCCGGTGGTCTCCGACGAGCTCGAAGTCACCCTCTTCGCCGACAGTCCGCTCGTGAGCAATCCCTGTGCTCTGACCTTTGATGCCAAAGGTCGCCTCTGTGTGGGGATGGGCCCCCAATGGAGAGCTCCCAGCCCGGAAACTCCCGGCGATGCCGTTTACATCCTCACCGACACCGATGGCGACGGTCGTGCGAATCAGAGGAAGCAATTCGCGTCTGGCTTCAACTCGATCCAGGGACTGGTCTGGAAAGGTGACGATCTTTGGGTCGCCAACGCTCCCGATCTCACCATCGTTCGCGATTTCGATGGCGATGACGTCGCCGACGAATACATCCGCCTCTACACCGACCTCGGCAATCTCGAACACTGCCTTCACGGTTTGAACGTGGCTCCCGATGGGCTCGTCTACATGTCCAAGGGAAACTCGAAAGGTCTTAATCGGGCACCTGATCGCATCGCGCCCAAGCCCTTCCGGGACCTCTGGGGTCTCACCGCCCCCGAAGGCACGCCCGACTTTCCGGAACCAAGAACCTTCAAGCCAGACGACTACCAAAAAAACTACCATCAACCGAGCGACGACTGGGGACGTCATGGTGGGATCCTTCGCTGCAAGGCCGACGGCTCCTCGCTTGAGATCTTCAGCCGCGGCTTTCGCAATCCCTGGGACATCACCTTCGATGATCAGTTCAATTGGTTCGGCACCGACAACGACCAGACCTATGGCGACAAAATGTTCGCTCCGTTTTTCGGATCCCACTTCGGATGGGGCCACGCCTGGAGCTTCAATTGGGAGGGCATCAACCACCTCCCCACCGTTCCAGCCAGCGGTCCGCTCTTTGAAGGATCCGGAGCCGGGGTCATCTACCTCTCCGACGACACTCTTGGCGCAGAAAATCGCGGGACCTTCCTTGTTGCCGACTGGATGAAAAGGGAACTCCGCGTTTTCCGTCCCAAATGGAATGGCGCCCACCTTCAGCCTGATCGACCAAAACTCGAAGTCGCGATTTCAGCCGGAACCGGTCGAAGCATGGCAAAGAGCGACGGCCGCGCCTTCGACCCGGTCGATCTTGAGATCGGTCCCGACGGCTGTCTCTACGTCTCCAGTTGGGGACGCGATTACGGCGCAACTTTCAACGGAGGCAAACAATCCAACGAAGGCCGCATCTACCGCATCCATCACAAGGAATTCAAACCCGTCCGTTGGCAAAAAACCGATCGCACCCGTCCCCTCAAGAACTGGACCGTCAGGGAACTCATTGCAGAGTTCGACCGCCATCTTCCCATCTGGCGAAGCAACGCTCAATCTGAGCTCGTCCGCCGCGGACCATCCATCATTCCAGCTCTTGAGAAAGCCCTCGCCTCGAATCCAAGCACGGGCAGCCGAACCTGGCTTCTTTGGACGATCGCTCAACTCGATGACTGGAAGTTCGCCGGGCTTGCCCGAAGCAACGATTTCGAAATCGCCCTGCAAGCCATTCGCATCCTTGCCCATCGATCCCAACTCACTGAAAAACCCATCCCTGCTTCCTTCGATTGGCCCAAACACACCCGCCTCCGCTTCGCCCTTGCCACCGCCGTGCGCGAGGCAGGCTCTCCAGCCTGGAAAGACAAGCTCATCTCGCTCGCGTCCACCGAAACCGATCGCCTCACCTTTTACTCCTGCTGGGGAGCGATGGCCGAACACCTTTCCTCCGAGGAACTTCGTACTTTCCTTCAGCACGAATCATCCGGTGTCAAAAAGGCAGCGCTATTGGCCCTGCTGGAAACGGACCAGGCCAAACCCGATGATGTCAAACCGCTCACCGGGAACCCCGATGCCGCTCTCGCCGGCCTGGCCACCTCGTGGCTCCACGCCAAGGGCATTGGCATCGAGCCACTCATCACCGCGACTCCTCCGGCCGGTGACTTCAGCGGGGCCCTCGCCATCCAGCTCACCAGCAAGCAACCCCGCACCATCATCCGTTACACCACCGATGGGAGCACGCCGGGCGGCACTTCACCGGTTGCCAGGGGTCTCATTCCGATCAGCAAATCGTCCACCATTCGCGCGCTGCTCATCCAGGATCACCTCCAGAAGGGACCGGTTCATGAGTTCACTTACCGGGAAGTAAAGTCACCCCCCAACGCCTTCGTCGGCACCTTCTCCACTCCCAGGAGCAAACGCACCTACGACCTTGGCATTCTCAGAAACGGTTTTCCAATCTACACCGACCGGGGCTACGTTTACCAAAACATCCCGTCCGAACTCGACGGCCTCACCGCCGTCCGCACTCCAAACAACGATTGCGACTCACGTGGCGATGATTGGCTTCACCTTCACCTCACCTACCCCTCCACGATCTACGTCGGACATGATCACCGTTCGCCCCACGTGCCATCCTGGCTGGAAGAAAAAGGATTCCGCAAAACGGACCTCGTCGTTCCCACTACCGACGGCATGGGCATGACCATGATCATTTACAAAAAGGATGTGATGGCCGGACCGGAAATCCTCGGCGGAAATACCAACGATGGTGACGGCTCGCATCGGGGAAACTACATGGTGGCCATTCGACCCAAGGTGATTGCGCCGCCCACTCAGCCCACGACTCTCGCGGCGGCCAAGGCTCTTTTACCACATGCCAACCTCACCCGCGGTCGCGACCTTTTCCTCAGCAAGCAAGGCGTTCAATGCACGCTCTGTCATCAGATGGAAGGCCTCGGCAACATTTTTGCTCCAGACCTTTCCGACCTCGGGAAACGTGCCGAAGCTGACTTCATCATTCAATCGATCATCGATCCCAGCGCCACGATCACGGAAGGCTTCGCCACCCAGATCATCACCACGACCGACGGACAAACCCGCGCCGGCATTGTCGTTGAGGAAACGGGACAATCGATCACCCTGGCCTTTGCAAACGGAACCACGAAGTCGATTCCAACTTCCAAGATCAAGTCACGCAAAGGCTCCCACATCTCACCCATGCCGCCCTTTGCCGGAGCCCTCGCCCCCCAACAGGTCGCCGACCTCGCCGCCTACCTTCTCAGCAAAAAGCCTGGATTTTCCTTCAATCAGGAGAACCCCAACGAACTCAAGCTGGCTCTCGATGGATCGGAAATCGCAACTTACCTCCTTAAGCACGACAAGCTCACCCGTCGTGCCTTCGTGAATGTCAAAACTCCTTCCGGGATTCAGGTCACGCGTAACTTCCCGCCCCGCAAACCCGACGACATCGATCCCGGTTATGGAGCCGAGCAAGGCATCATCCACCCGGTGATGCATCCGGGGATCTGGATGAGCTTTGGCTGGATTGATGGGAACGATTACTGGCGTCTTCAATCCAAGGTCAAATTCGAAGGCTATCTCAAGGAACCTACTGCCACCGAAAACGCGGCCTCCTTCACCACTCGTGATCAATACCTCGACAAATCCGGTCAGAACACGATCTGCTTCCAGGACACCTCGTATCGCTTCACCCGGACTCCCATGGGGGTGCGACTCGATTGGCATGCCGTCTTTTACAACAGGGAACGCGACTTCACCTTTGGCGATCAGGAAGAAAGCGGGCTCGCTCTCCGCATCGCCAGCCCGCTTCGTGTTCAAGGCGGCAATGGTCGGATTCTGAACAACCATGGCCAAAAGAATGGCAAAGGCACCTGGGGGAAGGAGTTTACCTGGATCGACTACTCGGGTGTTTCCAATGGCAAACGGGCCGGCGTGCTCATCGTGCCTGATCCCAAAAACGCCCGTCCTTGCTGGTCACACAGCCGTGACTACGGAGCACTCGTTTCGAACCCCTTCCCCAAGCAGCCGAAGGAACGACGCGAACCCTACGTCACCACCACTGTGAAACGAGGCCAGCTTTATCAGTTGAAGTATACCGTCCTGATTCACGAGTCGGAGAATGCCGAGTTCGATCCCGCTGCTGCGGTGAAGGCTCTTCAACGCAAGTAAGCTCTCAAACCGCGAATGAGTTCTTTGCGAAATTTCATCTGTCTGGGTTTCTGTTTTTCCCTGCTTGCCCAAGCAGCCGAGCCAGTCGACCTGATTGCTGACACCCGGTTTGCTGAAGGTTTTGGGGCCGCCTTCATTTACGGAAAGGAATACACCGAAGGCCGACGACCACCGCGCGGAAAGGTCACCGCTTACCGGGATATCTCTCCCTGGCAGATCCACCTCATTCCCGACGGACCAATTGGCAAGGTCGGAATCAAAACCCACCCCTGGGATTTTCAGGAGGGCCTTCACCACAACTACACCGACCGCAACGGCCGGAAGGTCCGCGAGCTTCACGCCCATCGGCTGGTCGTGAACCATCAGATCGAAATCAACACGCCGGAGAAGCTTCAGTTTGTGCAATACAACAACGATGGCCTTCCGAAGGAACATCCGGATCGCGACAAGAAACTGGTCAAACGCATCACCACCGACCGGAAAGGTTCACTCACTGTTTTCTACAACTCACAGAACGAGATTCGCAACGCCGCCACCGCCCACAGCGCCAAGTGGGCCCGCGACACCTGGCCGCACATGCTGATCAACCAACGATTTCTGAAGCCCATCCCCCTCGCCGACTATGAGAAGCTCGACTTTGGAATGACCTTCCGCGTCGACAAAATGGAACGTCTCTCCAACTGGCCCAACATGATCAGAGGCGCCGCGCGATCCGGGATGAACCTCAAGTTCATGTTCTTCATGGGCAACAACAAGAAGCCGGAGGAAAAACTCTTCGTCGGCATGATGCTCTTCACCAGCCGGCCGAAAGCCTGGGTGCCGCACCTCGGCGTCGAGCAACACGGCAACATCTTTTATCGCGACAGCGTGGCACCCAATGGAAACAACATCCCAAAACTGGGCGAGACTCGAAGCATCAAACGCGAGTTAAAAACCCTCATCGCCAAAGCCCTCAAAAAAGCTCAAGAAAAACGCCCGGAGATCTCCACCAATCCCGATGACTTCACCATTTACAACTTTAGCTTCGGCTTTGAAGGGATGGGCCACTGGGCCTCCGAAGGCACGATCTCAGGACTAAATCTGAAGGGCTTTCCCCGGACCAGGAAATGACCTAGATCAGCTCAGAGACGACTCCGGTCGAGTCTCCGAAGCGGGTATTCTTCAAGCCCATTTGTTGAAGTTGGGTGGAGAAGATATTGGAGAATGGAGTGTCTCTGGTAAACTTGAGGAACTGGCCGTGTTTGAAGCCGAGCTTTTTACCTCCGGCGAGGACAAGAGGATAGTTCCGGTTTGTGTGAGTGGTGCTGTTGCTGCTGCCGTAGAGGAAGGTGGTGTAGTCGAGGAGAGATGCGTCGGATTCCGGGGCGGCGGCGGTGTTTCGCATCCGGGTCAGGAAGTGTGAAAACTCGGTCGCAAGAAAACGGTCCCATTTGCCGAGAGGCTCCACCCCATCGGCTTTGTTCCAGGAATGAGCGAGACCGTGAAGGTGTTTCCCGAAGCCAAGGAGTTGGGGGAATTTTCCACCCAAAGTGGTGGCGTCGCCCATGCTGGCGATCTGGTAGGTGGCCACCCGGGTGGAGTCGGTTTGAAACGCCAGGTGAATCAACTCATACATCGTGCGAATATACTGCTCGGGGATCTTGTGATCGGAATCGAGCTTGAGACGTTCGCGTTCCTCGTCGGTCAAGGTTGGTTTGGCGACGCCGATCCAGGCTTGCGATTGTTCGACGTTCTTTTCCACCTGACGGACGGAGTCCAGGTATTCGTCGAGCTTTTGCTGGTCGTGTTTGCCAAGTTTGCGACGCACGCTGTTGGCATCTTCCAGGACGAGGTCGAGAAGGTGGGCGGAACTTTTGAGACGACGGCGATTCCTTGCAGTATCCGGACCTC
>JASFWU010000174.1:0-6101 GCA_050049035.1 Akkermansiaceae bacterium
TATGACCTTGATGGCAACGTTCGTGAATGGGTTTCCGACACCTACCCCGACCTGGGATTTGGAGTGCTCAGAGGAGGGAGTTGGGCGGACTCGACCGAGGACAAGCTTGAATCGAGACTCCGCTACGTGTTGCCCGATTTCGAGAACCAGCGCGAATCGACCAATGGATTTCGAGTGGTTCTGGCGAAAGACGTTGACCCAATTGAAGAAAGCGAAGAAGACACAGACGATGGTGGAGATTGAATTGAACTACGAAGGGCAGCTTCGCTGCACCGCACAACATCAACCGTCGGGTGGGACGATCTCGACCGATGCTCCGGTTGATAATCACGGCCGGGGAGAGAGTTTTTCTCCGACCGACCTGGTGGCGACGGCCCTGATCACTTGTATGGCAACCATCATGGGGATTGCGGCCCGCGAGAGGGAGATCGATCTGACCGGTCTCCGGATGAAGGTGAAAAAAGAGATGTCGAGCGACCTTCCAAGGAGGATTGCCGCCTTGCATGTGGAGGCCTTTGTTCCGGTGGCGGAGGACAGTCCTCATTGCGTTATCCTGGAAAAAGCGGCAATGACCTGTCCGGTCCACCAGAGTATTCATCCCGACATCAAGGTGCCCATCACCTGGCACTGGGAAGGATGAACGAAAAAGCGGCCACTCGTAAGCGACGAGTGACCGCTTTGGATGAGAGACGAGAAGTTACTCGGGAATGTCGACCATTCCGTAGTCGCCGTCGGTCTTGCGCCAGACGATGGAGGTGACATTTCTCCGGGCGTTGGCGAAAACGACGAAGGGCCGCTCGGTGAGGTCGAGCTCAAGGACGGCTTCCTCCTTGTAGAGTTTGCGCAGGCTGAAGGACTCCTTGTGAACGAAGAAGGGCTCCGGCTCTTCACTTTCATCGACTTCGTCGGGAAGGCTGTCGAGAAAGTCGGCCCGGTAGCTCCGCTCGTCGAGATAGCGGATGCTTTCATCCTGACGCGGGGTGCGACGTTTGAGGAGGCGGGTTTTGCGCTTTCGCATGCGCCGCGTGATCTTATCGATGGTGAAATCGATGCTTTTGTACATGTCGTCGGTCTCGGTTGAGGCGTCGATGACGATGTGATCGGCGCAAAAGAGAATGATCTCGGCCTTGTGTCGACGGCTGCCCTCGACATCAAGGATGGCCTTGGCCTCGATGATGCGGGGATAGTCGAGATGAATGCCTCCGATTTTTTCCTGCGCATACTGCCGGAGGGAGTCAGTCACGTCCTCGTGACGCACGGTCACGGTAATCAATGGGTCTACGTTTTTCGTTTGCATAATGAAATTCTGGAAAGGGTTCCCAACCGGAATTCATAGCAGGAGGGTGACCCGTGCGCCACCTCTTTCGTCCTGAAATCTACCCTTTGATCTCCAGGAGCATCTGGGCATTGCCGGGGAATTTCCTCATGAAAAAGAGGAGACGTTCCATGGCTTCGGTGGGTTTGTGGCCGGCAAGGCCCCGTCGCACCATGCGGATCTTGTTGAGCGACATCTCGGGGAGAATGAGCTCCTCACGCCGGGTCCCCGATTTGAAGATATCGGCGGCCGGATAGATGTAGTGTTCGGCGATGCGGCGATCGAGGACGAGCTCCATGTTACCGGTTCCCTTGAATTCCTGGAAAATCGCTTCGTCGGCCTTTGAGTTCGTTTGAATGAGAGCGGTAGCGATGATTGTCAGCGAGCCGGCTTCGCGGGTGTTTCGGGCAGCAGCGAAAAGGCGGCGGGGCATCTCAAGAGCTCCTGCGACGATGCCACCGGACTGGTAGCCACGACCGCGGCTCTTTTTACCTCCGCCCATGTTGTTGTTGTAGGCCCGGGCGAGGCGGGTGATGGAATCCATCAGGACAAAAACATGCTGGCCCGCTTCAACGAGCCGCTTGGCCCGCTCGATGCACAGTTCGGCGAGGCGGCAGTGGTTGCGCGGTGATTCGTCATTCGAGCTGGCGTAAATTTCGGCATCGGGAAGCTGGCGGCGAAACTCGGTGACTTCCTCCGGACGCTCGTCAACGAGGAGAATAATCAGGTGGAGGTTTTCAGAGTGCCGGTCCTGCACGGCCTGGGCCATGTGCAAAAGGAGAGTGGTTTTGCCGGATCGGGGAGGGGAAACGATGAGTCCGCGCTGGCCACGCCCCACCGGTGCCATGAGATCGACAATCCGGGTGGTGTAGCGATCGGGGGTCGTTTCAAAGCCGATCTGTTTGGTCGGATTGACCGCCTTGAGTTCCTCGAAAGCCGGAAGCTTGCGTGCTTCCGTGGGCTCCATGGCATTGACCGAAGTGATTGAGATCATTTGCGGACCACGGGTGCTGTCGCGTGCCTCGCCCTTGATCCAGAGTCCGGGACGCAGGCCGTGTTTGCGGGCGAGGTCGGGCGGCACGAAGACGTCCTCCTTACGCTGCTCGTAATTGTGGGCTGGTTGCCTCAGGAAGCCGAAGCCCTTGGGTGCCATTTCAAAGAGCCCTTCGGCTACGACGGGTTCTCCGGTAAACTCAAGGGGTTTGCGTTCGCGCTCTTCCCGGGGGCCAAAACCACGGACGCGGCCATTTTGCTGACCTCCGCCACGATTGCGGTTTCGGTTGCGGTTGCGATTTCGGTTGCGACGACGGTTCGGCTCGCCCTTCTCAGTGGTTTGCTGATGGCTGGAGCCTGCTTGATCGGAATCAGAAGGTGTCATGGTAAGGGGTAAACGAGGGAGTCCGGCATTCAGGCGGAGCCTGGGGTGCGAATATCCCGAAGCTGATCTGGGCCATGAAAGGGTCCGCCACAAAAGTCGCCAATCGATCAAACAAAGGGATCGGACAGCCGGGGCTGTGAGCGATACAATGGGGACTCCCGACAGGAAAATCAGGAAGTGTGAGCGGTAGGCGGGCAAACGCAACAATCCGCTGACGAGGGAAGACTGTTCGCGAATGCCTGTGAAATCAACGATTTTTTCGGGGGATGGATTTTAAACTTTCCTTGGATTTCCCTTGACGACCAGAGGGATTTTCATAGCTTCCGCGGCCCGAGAAACCGATTTTCAAGATCATGCCACGCGATATTATCATTCTGGAATGCACCGAGGCCAAGGCCGAGGGCAAGCCCACCTCCCGCTACACCAGCACCCGCAACAAGAAGAGCCTGAGAACTCCGGGCCGTCTTGAGAAGAAGAAGTATAATCCTTTCCTGAAGCGCCGCACTCTTCACCGCGAGCTTCGATAGTCCCCTTCAACCTAGACTTTTTTCACCATGTCTGAGCCCAAGACCATCCAGCGCCGGATCAACTTCCGCAAACACAACAAGTCGATGACCACCAAGCGTCTCGACCTGCCCTTTGAGAAGATCAGCTACCACAACCCTGAGATTCTCGCCAAGTTCACCACCGAGACCGGACGGATTCTGCCTCGCAAGGTGACCGGAGTTTCCGCCAAGATGCACCGCGCCATCACCCGCGAAATCAAGCGGGCCCGCGCCGTCAACCTGCTTCCATAAGGTTGCTCGACTTTCGGTTTTTCATTTTTCAAACCGTCCGGAAGAATCCGGGCGGTTTTTTTGTGGGGGTGGACTCCTGGGTGAGGCAGGGAACGCGTTTTGGCTCCGGTTCAAGATGAACGATTCACGCTTGTCGCTCTCCGGCCTTTCCCGCAGAGTCTCGCCGTCATGCGAAAACTGCTTCCCCTGATCGGGCTCCTCCTGACCTTTTCACTCGTCAATCTTCAGGCTCAAGAAGCCGAAGTAAGCCCGGCCGGGGAAGAAAAAGAAGCGGAGGCAAATCCGGTCGAGGAAGAAAAAGAGGTAAAGGCAAGTCCGGCCAAGGAGGAGAAAAAAGTCACTTTTGGTGAAGCACCTGACAAGTGGATTGACCAGCAGGTTGGTCCTTATCTCGATGAGGTCACCGGAAAGGTTTTTTATGGAGTTGAAGTTGCCAAAGACGACAAGGGGGAACCGGTTAAACTTCCGTTGGTGGTGGTTTGGCTCGGTCTGGCTGCGGTCATCATCACGATCTACTTTAAGTTCTTAAACCTTCGTTCCTGGAAGCTCGCGGCCAAAACCATTGCTGGAAAATACAGCTCAAAGAGCGACCCGGGTGAAATCACCCATTTCCAGGCCCTCTGTGCCGCCCTTTCGGGAACAGTGGGTTTGGGCAATATCGCCGGGGTGGCCATTGCAATCGGTGCAGGCGGACCGGGGGCAACCTTCTGGATGATCCTGATTGGCTTGTTCGGCATGACCTCCAAGTTCTGTGAGTGCACTCTCGGGGTGAAATACCGGACCATCGAAAACGGCAAGGTTTATGGCGGTCCCATGCAATACCTGAAGAAAGGGTTTGCTGAAAAGAACATGGGAATGCTTGGCGTGATTCTTGCCGGGGTTTTTGCCTTCCTTTGCATCGGCGGTTCTTTCGGAGGAGGAAACATGGTGCAAGCCAACCAGGCATGTGACCAGCTGGTTGGCGTTCTTGGCGAAGACTCCTTTTTTGCGAAGAACCGTTGGGCCTTTGGAGTTATTCTTGGGGTGACGGTTGGCTTGGTGATCATTGGCGGAATCAAGAGCATCGCTTCTGTCACCGCTGCTTTGGTTCCCTTTATGTGCGGGATCTACATGCTCGCCGGGATCTTCGTGATTGCGGTGAACATCAGCGAAGTGGGAACGGCATTCTCGGTGATTTTTAAGGGTGCCTTTTCTCCCGAAGCCATCGGTGGTGGTGTCATCGGAGTCATGATTCAGGGAATGAAGAGGGCGACCTTCTCCAACGAAGCCGGCATTGGCTCGGCGCCCATTGCCCACTCGGCGGCCAAGACCAAGTTTGCGGCCAGTGAGGGAATCGTGGCGCTGCTGGAGCCATTCATTGATACCGTGGTAGTATGCACAACGACTGCGTTGGTCATCATCATGTCCGGAACTTACGATACCCCGGGCCTCGAAGGAGTTGCGGTAACCTCTGCGGCATTTGAATCGGTGATTTCCTGGTTCCCGTTGATCCTTACGGTGGCGGTGATCCTCTTTGCCTTTTCCACCATGATTTCGTGGTCCTACTACGGGGTCCAGGCCTGGACTCATCTCTTCGGGCGCAGTGCTGTTGCTGAGCTGATCTACAAGGTAATCTTCTGCTTGTTCGTGATCCTCGGTTCCTCGCTTGCCATGAGCAAGGTGTTCGATTTCTCCGATGCCATGATCTTTGCGATGTCTGTCCCCAACGTAATCGCGATGTATCTTCTGATGCCGAGGGTAAAGGAGGAATACGTTCGTTATATTGAGCATACCGAAAGCACGGATGCTTCCTGACCATGGCCCGGCAATACCAGCTCAACAAAGGGCCCCGCAAGGGAGCCTCGGGGATCGACTACAAAGCCGAGCTCAATGAGCAACAATTTGCCGCAGTCAGCTCGGCGCCCGGGCCGGCCTTGGTGATTGCGGGTGCGGGATCGGGCAAGACCCGCACGCTGACTTATCGAGTGGCTTATCTGTTGGACCAGGGAGTCGATCCCAAAAGTCTCCTTCTCCTGACTTTTACCAACAAGGCTGCTCGCGAAATGATGGAGCGCGTTCGCGAGCTCGTTCCAATGGACCTCAGCGAATTGTGGAGCGGCACCTTCCACTCGATCGGGAACCGCATTCTTCGACGACATGCCGAGGAGGTGGGGCTGACCCGTTCCTTCTCCATCATGGATCGCGACGACCAGAAGTCGCTCATGAACACGGTGGTGGCCGAGTGCGATATCGACAGCAAACAGCGGCGGTTTCCCAAGGCCGACGTCCTCATTTCCATTTTCTCTTTGGTCGAGAATACCGGAGTGGCGCTCGAGGACCTGCTCGAGGTTCGCTATCCCTACTTCGAGGAATGGGGAGAGGAAATCTCACGGATCGGCGAGGCCTACGCCGCCAAGAAGCTCGAGACCAATTCGGTGGACTTCGATGATCTTCTGACTCTGCCACTCCAGCTTTTTCAGGAACACGAAGAGATCTGCCGTCTCTACCAGAAGCGCTTTCAGTATGTTCTGGTCGATGAGTATCAGGACACCAATGCGGTCCAGAGCGAGTTGATTCACCTCCTCGCGCAGCCACAGGATTCGGTCATGGTGGTGGGGGATGATGCCCAGTC
>JASFWU010000175.1:0-6073 GCA_050049035.1 Akkermansiaceae bacterium
TCTTCCGCCGGATTTGTAACGAATGAGCTGAATCCCAGAAACGAGAAGAAGAATTGCAAGGAGAATCGAGGTGACTGCGTCAAGGAGAGCGGTCGACAAAATGGAATCTATCACGTCCGTCACGGCACTTGCGTCTTCACCACTTTTTTGAATCTCCTCTTTTACTGGATCGAATATGGCTTGAAGGATGGCCCTCGAACCTAGTCCTATCAGGCCTGCGATGAGTGCGATGGCAGCGTAAATGATGTGCAAAATTCCCATTACCTTTGGAATCGCCGAGCGCTGGGGTGGCATTCCGGCAGGGGCGGCAGCTCCGGCAGCCGGAGTCTGGTAAGGGTCAGGTGGTTGTTCCATTCAAGAGATCTAACAAGCGCTGCCCTGTTGTCGAGCTTTTGAAACGATGGTTTTCGGGATTTTTTGAAACAAGAACTGGCTTGTTCACAAAATGCGACCGCCTTGATTTCGGGGTTCAAAATCGGGCAGATCAGGAGCATCTTCAGGTGATGTCCGATTCCTTTGTCCACCTGCATTTGCATACCGAGTATTCCACGCTCGATGGAGCTTGCCGGACCAAGGATGTCGCGGCCCGGGCCAAGGAATTGGGGATGCCGGCGGTGGCGATGACCGATCATGGAAATCTCTACGGGGCGATCAGCTTTTACAAAGCCTGCCAGGATGCCGAAATCAAACCGATCATGGGTTGCGAGATCTATTTAGCGCCCGAGTCGATGGATAAGAGAGAGGAGATTGCCGGGCGCAAGCGATCGTGTCACATGACTCTCCTTGCGGAGAACAACGAGGGTTGGGTGAATCTTCAAAAGCTGGTTTCAAAAGGGCATCTCGAAGGAATGTGGTATGGCAAGCCGCGAGTCGATCGCGAGGTCCTCAAGGAACATTCGAAGGGAATCATTTGCCTCTCGGGATGCATCTCCGGGCCGATCAACGAATGGATTCTGCAGGACAACGAAGAGCAGGCCTGGGAAACCGCCCAGGAATTGATGGCGATCTACGGGAAGGAAAACTTCTATCTCGAGATTCACAATCATGGCATGGAACAACAGGCCAAGATTCGTGAAACGCTCGCGCGTTTCTCCGAGAAGATGAGCGTCAAACTGGTGGCGGCAAACGATGTTCATTTCCTGAATCGCGAAGATCACGAGGCCCATGACGTGATGATCTGTATTGGGACAAGTCGTTTGCTCATTGATGAAAACCGCATGCGCTATTCGCCCGAGGTCTATTTCAAAACGGCGGAGGAAATGCGGACTCTCTTCGCGGAATACCCGGGGGCTTGTGATGCCACTCTGGAGATTGCCGAACGCTGCAATGTCACTTTTGAACTCGACCCCACCTCGTCTGAAAAATACCCCGAGTATCAACCGGACGACGGATCAACGCCCAACGACTATTTTCGCAAACTGTGCTTCGAGGGACTGGAGAGGCGTTATGGAAAGGAAAAAGCGGCGGACCCCGAGCTCATTGAGCGGCTTGAGTATGAAATGGACATTATTGTTCAACTTAAGTTCGCCTCGTACTTCCTCATCACCGCAGACTTCATCAATTGGGCCAAGGATCAGAATATCCCGGTAGGGCCGGGACGGGGGTCTGCCGCTGGTTCCCTGGTGGCTTACACCATGGGAATCACCGACATTTGCCCGATCCGTTTCGGTCTCTTGTTTGAGCGATTCCTGAATCCCGAGCGGGTTTCGCCACCGGATGTCGATATTGATTTCTGTCAGACGAGACGCCCCGAGGTGATCGAGTACGTCCGCCGGAAATACGGGGAACGCAACGTTTCCCACATCATCACTTACGGCACGATGGGGGCGAAGTCGGTGATTCGCGATGTCGCACGCGTGATGGGGATCAGTTACGGGGAAGCGGATCGCATTTCCAAGATGATCGAAGCCAAGCCGGGGGTGAAGCTGGCGAAGGAGTTTGAGGAAAAGGCGGAGCTTCGCGAAGTGATCGAGAGCAGTTCGACCTATCAGGAGCTTTGGGAATATGCCCTCAAGCTGGAAGGGATGAGCCGCAATGTCGGGGTTCATGCCGCCGGGGTGGTGATTGGAGACCGCCCTCTCGATGAGCACGTTCCCTTGACCCGGGGCAACGAAGGGGAAGTGGTGACCCAGTATGACATGGGAGCGATTACCGATGTGGGATTGTTGAAGATGGACTTCCTCGGTCTGAAAAACATGACGGTGATTCAGGAAGCGGTGGATCACATTCACAAGCACACCCCGGACTTTGATATCTACGAGATCAGCCTGGAGGATGAAACCACCTTCGCCATGCTCAATGCGGGTGAAACGATGGGCGTGTTCCAGTTGGAAAGCGGCGGGATGGTCGAGACCTGCCGGAAGTACGGGATCAATCGTATTGAGGACATCATCGATCTGCTGGCGCTCTATCGGCCGGGTGCGATGCAGTACATTGACCAGATGATCGAGGTGAAGGAAGGGCGCAAGAAGCCGGTCTACGAACATCCGCTTCTTGAGGAAATCTGCGGAGACACCTACGGGGTGATGATCTACCAGGAGCAGGTGCAAAACGCCGCAAAGATGCTGGCGGGTTACACTCTGGGTGGCGCGGATATCCTGCGTCGTGCCATGGGAAAAAAGAAGCCGGCGGAGATGGCAAAGCAGCGGGAGATTTTTGTTGAAGGGGCCGATAAAACCAATGGCATCGATGAACGCACCGCGAACCAGATTTTCGATAAGATCGCGGGATTCGCGGGCTATGGTTTCAACAAGTCACACTCCGCCTGCTACGGTTTCATCTCATACTGGACCGGCTTTTTGAAGGCGAACCATCCCATTGAGTTCATGTCGGCTCTCTTGTCGAATGAGATCACGAACACCGACAAGATCAGTGTCTTTGTGAACGAGTGTTTCCGGATGGGGATTGAGATTCTGCCGCCCAACCTGAACAAATCGAAACTGCGCTTCAATCCCGAGGAAATCAACGGGGTGAAAAACGGAATCCGCTACGGACTCTCTGCGATCAAAAACGTTGGTTCGGCCGCCATGGCCATGGCGATCAAGGAGCGTGAGGAAAATGGAGAGTTTGAATCGCTCGATGATTTTTGTGACCGGCTTGATTCCAAGGTGATCAACAAGCGCATTCTTGAGAACTTGATCAAGGCTGGGGCACTCGATTGGACGGGCGAGACGAGGGCGGGAATGACTGATCGGCTGGAGCAAGTCGTTGCGAGTGCGATCAGCGCACAGCGGGACCGGGCTGCCGGGCAGGGAGGCTTGTTTGAGGGGATGGGCTTTGGGGACAAACCAGCCGCTGCTGGTCAAGAGTCGGGTGTGCCGGAGTGGCCCAAGGACGAGCGGCTTGAACACGAAAAGGAATTGTTGGGCTTCTATGTCAGCGGGCATCCGCTCGACAAGTATCGCGGCGTCGTTGATTCCGACCGCTTCGTAAAGCTTGGCTTGCTCGATGAGCTGGATTTGCGGGACAAGCGGGCGCGTTATCCTTTTGCGGGGATGATCCGCAGTGTGGAGCACAAGGTGACGAAAGCGGGAAAGCCGTTTGGGGTGGTGGTGGTGCAGGATTTCACGGGCGATCGCGAGATGGTCTGTTGGAGTGAGAGCTATCTTCCAGCACGCGATGCCGGCTTGATGGAATCGGGCAAGGTTGTCCGCTTCCAAGCGCAGGTCACCGTGGATGACCGAACCGAACAGCGACGCTTAACGGGCTCACAGATCAAAGAACTCAAAGTGAAGCGCACCAGGAAGGACAGCGTGATTGAGTTGACGTTGTGGAGCGGGCGCAACTCGCCGGATGAACTTCATCGCATCAAGGAAATTCTCGCCGAATACCCCGGAAAGACCCCGGTGGTGATTCACGTGCAAAATGGCGCGGGCAAACGGGCAACCATCGAAGTGCCGGAGGAGTTTCACCTGAATCTAAATGCTGCCTCGAAACGCGAACTCTCCCCGTGGATCTCGGATTGATTCCAAATCGAGTGCTTCTTTCCAATAGCTGAACGGGCGATGATGGCTAACCTCATGCCATGAGTCAGTGGCGACGTTTTCCAAAACCAGCGGAACCAAACGAGAACAAGGGTGGTTTCCGCAAGATCAAGAAGGGAGAAGGGCAGGCCACCGTTTTTGGCGGAGGTGGAAAGGCGGGCCTGGAAATGAACACCGTGGGCTGGATTCTGCTTACGGTATCCTCGTTCGTACCAGTGATGGCTCTCCTGGTTTCTTTCACCTCCCTTGCCTGGGCGTTTCCCGTCATGATGGCAGCCTTCCTCTTCGCTCACGCTTATCTCTTCATGACAGCGTGGATGATGCACCGGAAAGTGCCCGGGAAACTCCTGTCACTTGCCCTATGCTGGGGACCACTCTTGATTCTTGGATTGATCAAGTGGTTAAGTTCATATCTGCAGGGGTAAGCCCGAATGGGCAGGCCTACCGGATCCGCTCGAGGAGCCATGGGAGGAGGTCGTTGATGGCGACGCGTTCCTGCTCCATGGAGTCACGGTGACGAATGGTCACGGTGTCCTTGAGATCTTCTTTTCCTTCTTCGAGACCAAGCGTTTCGAAGTCGATGGCAATACAGAAGGGGGTTCCGATTTCATCCTGGCGCCGGTAGCGACGACCAATCGCGGCGGTCTCGTCGTAAAAGACTGACATGAAGGGCTGAAGAAGTTTTTTCACTTCCTTTGCCTTCTCGACCAACTCGGGTTTGTTCTTAAGAAGCGGGAGGATGGCCGCCTTGATCGGAGCGACCGCGGGCTTAAAGCGCATCACCGTGCGGACGTCACTCTTGCCTCCATCCTTGGTGAGATCTTCCTCGTCAAAGGCCTCGCAAATCAAAGCAAGCACGGTGCGGTCGCAACCGGCCGAAGGCTCCACGACGTGCGGGATAAATCGCTCCTTGGTTTGTTCGTCAAAATACTCAAGCGGCTTGCCGGAATGTTTCTGATGCTTGCCGAGGTCGTAGTCACCGCGGTAGGCCACCCCTTCGAGTTCCTGCTGTCCGAAGGGGAAGTCGTATTCGATGTCGTAAGTCTTTTGTGAATAGTGCGCGCGCTCGCCATCGGGAATGTCGAGGACATGGAGCTTCTCGCGGTCGAGTCCAATTTCCTCGTAGAAGTCGAGGCGGTTTTCAAGCCACTCGTCGGTGAGGCGAAGGCCATCCTCGGGCCGGCAAAAGAACTCCACTTCCATTTGCTCAAACTCACGCGAGCGGAAGGTGAAGTTGCGCGGGTTGATTTCGTTGCGGAAGGACTTCCCGATCTGCGCGATTCCGAAGGGAAGTTTCACGCGGTTGGAATCGAGCACGTTCTTGTATTGCACGAAAATTGATTGAGCCGTCTCGGGGCGCAGATAAGCCACCGCATTGGGATCGTTTTCGTCAGCCGAAGCTCCCATTTGGGTTTTGAACATCAACTCGAAGTCGCGGGGCTCGGTGAGCAAGGAGCCGTTTTCCGGATTGTAGTTGGTGACGTCAGTCTCCTCGGTTGTGGACTCACCCAGAAGAGTGACCTTTTTGGGTGAGATCCCCTGGTCGTTCAGAAACTGTGCGTAATATTCGCGAGCCGTCTTACGGGCCTTGTTTTCGTCCTGGTTGGGCTGGTTGAGAAGAACCGAGTAGGCGCGATCGACAGACCAACCGGATTCTTCATGCGATGCTCCCGTGAAGTGGTAAGCGGTTCCTGATTGAGGCTCGATCTGGTCCGCACGAAGGCGGGCCTTGGTAAGAAGGCAGTCACACATCGGATCGGAGAATCCGCCCACGTGGCCGGATGCGGTGAGCACTGCCTGATGAGTAAGAATGGAGCCATCGAGTCCAAGGACGTCGTCGCGTTCCTGGACGTTCTTGCGCCACCAGTATTCCTTGAGGTTGCGCTTCAGTTCGGCACCGAGCGGACCGTAATCCCAGCAGCCGTTCAGACCGCCGTAGAGCTCGGCAGACTGGAAGATGAACCCCTTGCGTTTGCAAAGGGAAACGATTTTCTCCATGCGGACGGTATCGGTCTGGTCTTTGTTGGCCATAGTTTGCGCGGGTCGTTGGGTCGCGGGCCGGGAGGAAACAGGAGAATCGCCGTGGGGAA
>JASFWU010000177.1:0-6055 GCA_050049035.1 Akkermansiaceae bacterium
GTCAGGACCTGAAGCTCGTCGTTTCCCAATCCCCCATGGCCACGCTGCGGACCCATGCCAGCAGCGGGTACAACTACGGATTGAATGATCGCGATAGTCACGGCTGGCCCGTGCATCGCCGCAACGAGGCATGGCGGTTTTGGCGAAAGTCCCGCATGTTCCAGCTTGCCGGAGACCAACACCTAGCCACCCTCACCCACAATGGCGCGGACGCACCACGCGATGCCGGGATCGCCTTTGCCGCGCCTGCCGTTGCCAATTTCTTTCCTCGCATTTTCGATCCGGTCAACAACTCCCCGGGAACCACCTCAACGGTGAGTCCATTCCTGGGGGATTACTTTTTTAACGGCAACGGAACCCTGCCCGATGGCGTCACGCCCAACCGGACCGCCAATGATCCACAACATTTTGCCATTTTGGCGGCGGGCAACTCCCAGGAATACTACCAAACCACCCGCGGCATTAATCCCGCCAACCTGCACGATCGGGGAGCGGGCTATGGCATCACCCGGGTGAATCGCCTGACACGCGAGATAACTTTTGAGTGTTGGCCGATTCACGTCGATCCCGACGAACCCTCAACCGGCGGGCAGTTTCCGGGCTGGCCACAAACCTACCGTCAGACCGACAACGATGGTCGCACCCCAACCGGTTACCTTCCGCTGATCGACACCCAATGGCGAAGCAACCCCGTGGTGAGGGTTTTTGATGAGGTAACTGGAGAGCTCGTCCATGCCATGCGGATTCGGGGGACCCGCTACCGTCCGCCAGTCTACGACAACCAATCGACTTATCGTGTTGAGATTGCCTATGGTGACGAGGGCGTTTCGGAGATACGCAACGAGCAAACGGCATCACCTCCAGCGGCTCCGGCAATCAGACTTTTTCGCTCGGTCAATCCTTCCATCATCGCCGGGAACAGCGCCATTCTGGAATGGGATGTTTCTTCTCCCGCTACCCTGACCATCAATCAAGGAGTCGGTGATGTGATTTCCTCGACGGTCGATGGGATCGGCTATCTTCAGGTGACTCCCACCACAGACACCACTTATACCCTGACCTTGAATGGCTCACAAACAGCCCAGTCTACGGTTCGGGTGTTCGGAAGCAGGGCCACCTGGAATACCGACAACTTCACGCCGGCCGAGCTTGGAAATCCCGCGATCTCCGGAGGCGGGAGTGATCCGGATGGTGATGGCTTCAGTAATGACGAGGAGTTCCAATTTCAGACCGATCCCCGTGACCGGAATCAATCACCCCAACTCCTGGGCTCGATCAGACTGGTGGACGGTGTCCTTCAGGTTGATTTCGATTGCCCCGTTCCATTGAACCCAAGCACCGCCAATCTCGTCGTCGAATCCAATCCGGGACTCGACGGTGCCTGGACCCCGCTCCCGTCGAACAGCTATTTGGAGACCTCCCGTGAGAACTTCCCTGCCAACGGCACCAGTCGCATCTCGGTTCGCTTCAATGAACCTCTCCCCGCAGACCAGCCACAACAATTCTATCGGGCAAGGTGGCAGTTCAATCCTTGATCCATGAACGCTGTTTGTTTTTTCGTTGGTTTCCAATCCACACCATTGGATGGGGCGGAAGACAGGACCACCTACCCTGGGAAAATCGAATACACCTTCATCGATCCGAACGGAGGCCCAAAACGATTCTGGCGTATTACCGCCAACCGAAACTTTAAAATGGTTTCGCCTTGACCCTCAATTTGCACCACCGATTCTCCCGCCATGCGCACCACCCTGAGCCTGCTCACTCTCTCCGCCCTTGCCCTGCCCACCCAGGCCGCAACCGTCCTGATTGACGGCACTACCCGGAATGGTTCCTTCTCCAACCTTGAAGCTGGCGCAGTCGACGATGGTGATGTCACCTTCGCTGAAACGGTAGCCTGGACCAATGTTGGCACAGGCCCCCAGGCTGGCCAGGCCATCCGGAATACACCGGCGGGACTTGACTCGGCTGGTGCTTACCTAGGCGCTACCGGAGGCTATAATGCGGTTGTCCCCGAAACCGATGCACGACGCTTTGGTAATGACACCGGACATACGGTGAGCCTCGGAGACAGCTTTGATCTCAGCTATCATTGGATCGACGCCTTCAATTGGGACGACGCCTCAGACCAAATTGCCGTCCGTTTTTACACCACCTCGAATGATGACATTCTTGGACCCGAGGAGGATTTCCTGGTCCTTCTCTCCGGGACTTCCACCACAAGTGCCACTTATCAGGAGTTCAGCCAGTCGGGCATTAGCCTTCCCGCGAGCTTTAACGGGGACCGCCTTTTTGTCGTTTTCTACGGCGAGGATGGCAACGCCGCCGCTAATGGCTTCGCACGGGTCGATGACTTTTCTCTTTCGGTGATCCCCGAGCCGTCAACCCTGGGTCTTGCAGGTTTGGCGGCTCTGGGATTTTTGCGGAGACGCCGGTAGCCCGAACGACTAATTCCTTCCCCGAATCGAGAAGGAAGCTACTTCGTCACCGCGTCGATCTGCTTTTTCAAAGCGAGCGCTTCCTCGGTTTTGCCCAGCTTCTTGGCAACCTCGCTGAGGCTCTTGAGAATCAGCGGGTGGTTCGGCCTGATTTTGATGGCCTTGAGATACCACGAGGTGGCTTCGTTCACTTCATCAATCCCAACGTAGTGGTTTCCCAGCCGCCACTCCATGGGATAAGGCATTGATGGAGGAAGCAGGCTCCCTTCCCTGCCCCGCTGGCTGTCTCTCGCGGCCCGATACCATGTGCCCGCAGAAAGTTTCACCGCACCGTCTTCGAGCTCGGCCAGCATGCCCCGCAATTCAGGGACCAACATTCCAATCGTTCGCGAAGCGCGCACCCAGTTGCCGTAGGAGCTGGTCCTCATGGCGAGTTGCCTGCTCTGCTCGAACCCCCTCAATTTCAGAAGGAACTGGTCGTAGAGGGTTTTGGCGATCTCGGCCTTCTTGTCCTCGATCGCTCCTCTGACACCAAGATAAACTCCCAGGCAGTCTCGATACAGAATGGCAAAAGACTTCTCCTTGAACCAGTCCTTGTCGTCTTGCTGGGAAGCCATGATTTATTGACCATCAAGGTAAAGGGCCTTGTCATTTGAGGCACTGACCAATCGGGCGGACAAGGTTCGGCCCTCCCAAAGCAGGAGTGTCGCGCCTTTTGAAAAGACCCGCGTTTCATCAATCTTGAAAAGGGCCAGCTCTTTGCAAACTTCGAGGGCCCCTTTCATATCCCCGAGCAATTGCTTGAGGGTTGCCTCGAACAACTGCGCACGAATCAGTCCGTCACAATCATAAAGAGCAACCCCTTCGTTTTTCATATAAGCCTTGAAAAGCTCCTTGGCCCGCTCGGAAGCCTGCAAACCGGCTTTCGCATAACCACAACTGCTCTGCGCCTGCGCAAGGATCAGGTGAAATGGAGCATAGTCGGGATATCGCGTGATGAGTTTTTCGGCAACCGGCAGGACGTCCTCCCGCAGGGAAGCCACATCATCGAGGCGCTCACTCCTCACCTTGATCCAAAAAGCCATCACCGAAATATTCTCGGGATGTTTCTCCAGCAGTTTGCGGAAGCCGGCCTCGGCTTTTCGTTGTCCAAGCCTTGGTCTGCCGCCCCGGTCGAATCCCGTCCGCTGCATCGAGAGCGAAAGTAGACTCGCCTGAATATTTGCGGGGTACTTCTCCACCAACCTTTCAAACTCTTTGCCTGCCTTCCTGGGCCCATCCGTCAAAAGAAATCCAATTCCGGCCGCAAACCCCGCTTCCATGGGATTCCAGCGGACCTCTCCTTTCTCATCCTTGCTTTCCAAAAGATCCAACATCCGTTCGATGGAGGCGGTGCGTTCATTGAAGAACTCGTGGTTTCCACCCGACAAACTCAAGGCGATCCCCCAATACCCCATCAAACATTCCGGATCGAGAGTCACCACCTGGCAGAAGTGACGGTAGGCTTCGAAATCCCACGCCGTGTTCAGTTTGCTCAGTCCTTGGGCAAAGTGCTTGGCCGCTTCATCGGAACTCGTGGTGATCGCCATTTGCCCTTCTCCAAATCCTTCGATCATCTTTGGCGCGGGTAGTCCCGCCACAACCGGATGAATGACCTTCTGGACATCAAATTCATCCCCTTGGGCCGTCACAAGGCAGGTCATCAAAGCCAAAGATATCATTCGTAAACGCACGCCCTCTTTTCACGAAAATGAGACACTCTGGCAATCCTTCAGTCACAAAGACACCGGACTCGACAGCCGCCCCGATTCCGGTTCACCCTCACCCCATGACCATCGGACTTATCGGCTGCGGAAAAATGGGCTCGGCCCTGACTCTCGGGGCAATCAAGGCAGGGGTTTTCAAAGCGGAAGACGTGCTCGCTTACGACCCGGTCCCCGCGGCCATCGATTCGATGGGTGACGGAATCAGAGCCGCAGCTTCCCTCGAGGACGCAGTATCCGGAAGCGACGTTCTCCTCCTTTGCGTCAAGCCCTACCAGATTCACGATGTCCTGCAGCGGGTTGCCGAGCTCAATTCAAACTCGGGCGACCTTCTCGCGATTTCCATTGCCGCTGGAGTGACCATCGATGCGATGGAAAAAAGCTGCCAAAAGAAGGCCCGCATCATTCGCTGCATGCCCAACACTCCGGCACTTGTGGGTCAGGGAGCCGCCGCTTTTGCCCTCGGCTCGGATGCCTCCCCGGAGGACGCTTCCTTTGCCCAAAACCTTCTGGGATCAGTTGGTCTGGCCTACGAGGTCACCGAAAACCTGATCGATTCAGTCACAGGAGTTTCCGGGAGCGGCCCCGCCTACGTCTACACCTTTATCGAAGCACTTGCCGACGGTGGCCTTTTGGAAGGCCTTCCTCGCGACCAGGCGCTCGCGCTGGCCACCCAGACCGTCCTGGGGGCCGCCACGATGGTCGCGGAATCCGGAGAACACCCCGCCCTTCTCAGGGATCGTGTGACCTCGCCGGGTGGAACAACCATCGCCGCGCTGGCCACTTTGGAAGAAGGGGCTTTCCGCTCCACTACCATCAAGGCTGTCCGCACCGCGGCCGAAAAAGCCCGCGAACTCGGCCAATAAAATCCTTTCCGCTTTTTGACTTCCTCTCCCACGCCCACGTGTCCACCTTTCTCCCGCCCTCATGAGAATCGTCGCTGTTGCCAACCAAAAAGGAGGGGTCGGAAAGACCACTACGGCGATCAATCTCGCAGCGGGACTGGCCGAGCGGGGACAGGAAACCCTGCTTCTCGACCTTGATCCACAGGCCAATGCCACCAGTGGCCTGGGGCACGAAGCGAGCTCCGAAGGGTGCATGTATCACCCGCTGATTGGTCAGGCCAAGATCGAGGATAAGATTCTACCCACCCGGTTGGAGAACCTCTCCATTGTCCCCGGTGATATGGACCTTGCCGGGGTCGAGATCGAGCTGGCGCAAATGCCGGACTACCTCGCACGACTTCGAGATCTACTCGAGGGCCTCGCCAAAATCCGCGATTTCGACTACGTCATCCTCGATACCCCGCCATCACTGGGAGTCCTCATGACCTCTGCTCTTGCGGCAGCAGACGAGATTCTCATTCCATTGCAATGCGAATGGTTCGGCCTCGAGGGTCTCGCGAAAATCGTTCACGTCATCGAGCACATCCGTCAATCGGGCGTGGGAGCCGCGGTGAAACTGGAAGGCATCCTCATGACGATGTACGACGGGCGCACCAACCTTTCCCGGTCCGTGGTTGAAGAAGTCCGGAAGTATTTTCCAGACCACGTTTACGATGTTCTCATTCCCCGTTCGATTCGCATTGGTGAAGCTCCCAGTTATGGCCTGACCATTTTCGAACATGATCCTTCGGGGGCCGGTGCGGTGGCCTACAACGAATTCGCCGACGAGTTTCTGGAGCGGCGGGCTTAACGGGTTTTATTTGAGCCCGAACTCCGACAGCTTGATCGTCTGAAAAACCAGATCCGCTCTCGAAGATTCATAGAGAATTCCCAGGGTCTCGTCATCCACCATCACCAACGAGCTGTAGGCTCCGCCCTTCTGATCGAGGAGGATCATTTTCTCCACCGG
>JASFWU010000176.1:0-6055 GCA_050049035.1 Akkermansiaceae bacterium
CCCCTTGAGGGCTTCAATAGCGACCCGGGCTTTGAACTCGGGTTCGTGTCTTCTTCGTTTTCCTTTCATTTGTCGTGGTTTTGGTTCGGTTGTGAGACCTTACCTGTCCACCACAATCATAACTTAGCCCCTGGACCGAAATCCGGGGTCCACCATACTGCCTGGCCGTGGCCTGCTTGATCGAGCTTCCCGACCTCTACGAAATCTTCGACGCGCGCCGCACGCCAGGGATCATCAAGTTCATCTCCTTTGTCTTCCTTCTTTCCAAGGGAGGAGCAGCAGCCCTGGCACTTGTCGCCGCGATTCGCTGGCACCGGATCCTACAAACCCGAACACACGCCCGACTGGCCTGGTTCTGTCTTTTCGTCATCCCGTTCATTCTTGGTTTGGTTCCTCTCGCCTACTTTATTGATACGCGAAAGATGGGAGCCAACTCTGCCATGATGAGCGCACAATTTGCGGGGCTTTACTTTGTGATTCTCCTTCCAACGCTTCTCGGCCTCTTCCCTGGAATTGTTCGATCCGCGCTGACGTTGAAGACCATGCTTCCCGAATCCCAGATGCCGGGCTGGGTGGCTCTCATCATTGCTCCACTTTACACCTTGTTTCTCGCCACCGGATTGGTCGTTGCGGCGCAGTCGCAGGATTTCCTCATTTCAACCACCTTCATTGCCTTCATGGCGGCCCCGGTGCTGGTCATCCTCAACGGACGTCGCCTCATTGCTCCGAATACCGCCGAACAGATGATGCAAAACATGTCGATCCTCAAGCGACTCATCGGCGTGGCATACGGCATCGGGATTGGCCTTGCTGTTCTGGTGGCTCTCCGTTTTCTCAACAAAGTCGACGTGTCATTCTTCGATGTCACCGGATTCATCACCTCCGTCCTCGGCAACCTCTTCCTCGTTACGGTGGTGGTTTCAGACCTCCTCATGAGCTTGTTCAAGGAGGCCTTCTCCCGGGAAAACGAACTTCGCGAAAACAATCTCCTCGATTCCCTCACCGAGCGATTTGAGAACCTCGACGAAATTGGCCTGACCCAACTCAAGGCGGGCGAAGCGGACCTCTTCAAGGGGCTTCGAAAAAAGGACCAATCCCCTCCCCCGGAAGGCTCGCCGTAATCACTCAAAAGCGGAAAAATTCCCGA
Organism: Akkermansiaceae bacterium; assembly: GCA_050049035.1. Classification (GTDB taxonomy): domain Bacteria; phylum Verrucomicrobiota; class Verrucomicrobiia; order Verrucomicrobiales; family Akkermansiaceae; genus SW10. The sequence goes on from JASFWU010000176.1 coordinate 1,148, forward strand.
CCTTGGCTCTTTCCTTTTTCATGGTTTTCCACAAGTCTCCCGCCCGTCCAAAAAACATCACCCCATGGCTACCGATTCCAACCGACCGATCTTTGAAGGCTGCATTCCCGCGCTCATGACTCCTTGCGATGCCGAGGGAATTGTCAATTACGACGCGCTTGTCGAGACTGCGCAAGGCCTGATGGACGCCGGGATGCGTGGGGTCGTTTATTGCGGATCGATGGGTGACTGGCCGCTCCTGACCGATGAACAACGCATGGAAGGGATCAAACGTTTGGTTGAAGCCGGCATTCCCACCGTCGTCGGGACCGGTGCTCAAAACACCCGTATCGCGGCGGCTCACGCCGCCCATGCCCGCGAGGTAGGAGCCGACGGCCTCATGGTCATTCCCCGGGTCCTTTCACGTGGCTCCTCGCCCGCCGCTCAGGTCCATCATTTCAGCGAAATCCTCAAGGCCGGTGGCGACCTTCCAGCGGTCATTTACAACTCTCCCTACTATGGTTTTGAAACCAAGGCCGACCTCTTCTTTGCTCTGCGTGAGAAATTCCCAAGCTTGGTTGGCTTCAAGGAGTTCGGGGGCGCCGACTCTCTCAGCTACGCCGCCGAAAACATCACCAGCGTCGACGAATCGCTCATCCTGATGGCCGGAGTGGACACCCAGGTTTATCACGGCTTCGTCAACTGCGGCGCCACCGGAGCGATTACCGGGGTTGGCAACGCTCTCCCGAAGGAAATCCTCCGCTTCATCGAGCTCTGTGAAGCCGCTGCCAAGGGAGACACCCAGGCACGCCGTTATGCCCTGGAGCTTTCCGAAGCCCTCACCGTTCTTTCCACCTTCGACGAAGGTCCCGACCTCGTTCTTTACTACAAGGAACTGATGGTTCTGGAGGGGCATTCCGCTTACGAGCATCAGCTCAATTCCTTCGATCAACTCTCGCCTTCGCAGAAGCAGTTCCTCCACAACCAGCACGCCCTTTTCCGCAGCTGGTGGGAGAACTGGGACGGCAAATAACCGTTCCTTTGTCCTTCGCGGAACCACTTCCTCGCCGTGAAAATCATCGACTCGCATACCGGTGGCGAACCGACCCGCACCGTCATTTCGGGTCTCGATAATCCGGTCGGAGCCGAAGCGACACGCATCTTTCTCCGTGAAAAGGCTGACTGGATCCGCTCGGCTCTCATTCACGAGCCACGTGGATTTGATGCCATGGTGGGAGCCTTCCTTTGCCAACCAGCCGACCCGAGTTGCGTCACCGGCGTCGTTTTTTTCAACAACGTCTCCTACCTTCACGGCTGCCTTCACGGCACCATGGGCGTCGTTGAAACGCTCGCCTATCTCGGGCGGATCACTCCCGGCGATCATCGCATCGAAACTCCGGTGGGTATTGTCACCGCCACCCTCCACGACGATCACCGTATCACCGTCGCCAACGTTCCCTCGTATCGCTTCGCCTCGGACCAGCCAGTAAAGGTCCCGGGATTTGGTGAGGTGACAGGAGACATTGCCTGGGGTGGCAATTGGTTCTTCCTGATCTCCGATCAAGGTCCCGCGATTCATTCAGGGAACATTAAAGAACTCACTGAATTCACCAGCGCCGTCCGCAAAGCCCTTCAGGACTCTGGAATCACCGGGGCGGACGGCGGCGAAATCGATCACATCGAGTGCTTCGCGGACCCTCAAAACGGTGTCGAGGCTGACTCGCAAAACTTTGTCCTATGCCCCGGGGCAGCCTACGACCGTTCCCCATGCGGAACCGGTACTAGTGCCAAGCTGGCCTGCCTTGCCGCTTCCGGAAAACTCGCTGAAGGAGAGATCTGGAGACAGGCTTCCATCATTGGTTCCATCTTCGAAGGCACTTACAAGGCCACCACGATCGAAGGCGAGGTCATTCCCATTGTCACCGGCCGCGCTTACGTGAATGGCGAGACAACGCTCGTCCTAAACCCTGACGATCCTTTTCAACACGGGATTCCCTCCTAATTTCGCAGTCGCATTTCCAGATTCCTCATTCAAATTCCTTACTCAACCTTCACCATTCTTCACTTCATGATCACCGGCTATTCATTCATCGGCTCCGCCCGCTCCACCGAGGGGACCTCGACCTTTCATTCTCACAACGCCGCCACCGCTGAAGCACTCGAACCCGCCTTCCATTCCGCCACCGCGGATGATGTGACAAAGGTTCTCTCTCTCGCCGACTCCGCCTTTCTTCCCTACTCTCAAACTTCTCCCGCCGAACGAGCCAAGTTTCTGCGGACCATCGCCGACAAGATCGACGCTGTGGGCTCAGAGATCACCCCACGCATGATGGCCGAAGCCGGTCTGCCCGAGCCTCGTTGCGAAGGTGAGCGTGGCCGGACGGTGGGACAACTGAGAATGTTCGCCGATCTCATCGAAGAGGGCTCCTGGGTGGACGCGCGCATCGAGACCGCCCTTCCCGACCGTGCTCCCATTCCCAAGCCCGATCTGCGTTCGATGCTGCGCCCGATTGGCCCGGTCGCGGTCTTTTGCGCCTCGAACTTCCCGCTCGCCTTCTCGGTTGCCGGAGGTGACACCGCCAGCGCTCTGGCTGCCGGGTGTCCTGTCATCGTGCGCGCCCACTCGGCCCATGCCGGCACGGCTGAGATCGTGGCCTCTGCTGTTCAGGCCGCGGTCACAGAGTGTGGCATGCCCGAAGGAACCTTTTCCATGATCTTCGATGCCGGCTACGAGCTCGGCATCACGTTGGTAACCGCTCCCGAAATCAAGGCCGTCGGCTTTACCGGCTCGCGCAAAGGTGGTCGTGCTCTCATGGACGCCGCGGCCGCCCGCCCCGAACCCATTCCGGTGTTCGCGGAGATGAGTTCAGTTAATCCCATTTTTGTCCTTCCGGGAGCGATGGCTGAGCGCGGCGAAACAATCGCACAAGGACTGGTCGGATCAGTCACCCTGGGCGCCGGACAATTCTGCACCTGCCCCGGCCTCGTCTTTGGGAACACCTCCGAAGCCTTCGAATCCACCCTTCAAGATGGCTTCAACGAAGCGGCCCCTGCGACCATGCTTCACGGAGGCATCCTCAACAACTTCGCCAACGGTCTCAAAAACCTCCTTGGCCAGGACGGTGTCACCACCATCGCCGAAGTATCCTCGGACGAGGAAAACAAAGCATGCCCCGCCATTCTCAAAACAGAGGCCCGGAGCTTTCTCGCCAATCCCGCTCTGAACGAAGAGATCTTTGGACCCTCCTCCCTTGTCATCGAGTGCGGTTCAAAAGAAGACATGATTGCCGCAGCCGAGAATCTGGAAGGCCAACTCACCGCAACGGTCCATGGCACCGACGAAGAACTCGCCGAAGCCACCGACCTCCTCGCGATCCTTGAGCAAAAAGCCGGACGACTCATCATCAACGGCTTCCCCACCGGCGTCGAAGTCTGTTCCTCAATGGTGCACGGCGGTCCCTACCCTGCTACCTCCGATGGACGTAGTACTTCCGTTGGAACCGGAGCGATCCTCCGCTATGCCCGCCCCGTCAGCTATCAAGGCTTTCCCGACTCAGCCCTCCCTGTTGAGTTGCAAAATGCCAACCCGTCCGGAATTAACCGTCTGGTCAATGGTGCTTTGAGCAAGGACGCAATCTAAGGCAGAGAGCGAAAGCAGGTCACGAGCCCGGAGTCTTCCCAAAATGTCACAGGAGATTCTCATCGTTGGTGGTGGAGTTGTCGGGCTGTCCGCTGCCCATTATCTCGCCCAGGACGGACACGCAGTCCGGGTCCTTGAGCGGGACGACTCCCTGGCACAAAGTTGTTCGGAAGGAAATGCCGGAATGATTGTGCCTTCGCACTTCATCCCCCTGGCAGCACCCGGAGTGATTACCCAGGGCTTGAAATGGATGTTCAATCCCAAGAGCCCGTTCTTTCTTCGTCCACGCCTTTCACCTTCGCTTGCCCGTTGGATCTGGCTCTTCACCAAACACTCCACCAAAAAGCACGTCGCAAACACGCAGGAATTGCTTCGTGACCTTTCCCTCGAAAGTCGACGCCTCCATGTCGAACTCGCCAAGTCCGGGGAGTTTCCTTTGGTTGAAAAAGGCCTTCTTATGCTTTGCCAGTCCGATGAGGGGCTCGAAGAGGAAGCCGAAGTTGCGGAGCACGCCCACCGTCTGGGACTGGAGGGGGAGGTTTGTGATCCCAAACGGATCCGGGAGTTGGATCCCGATGCTGAAATCAAAGCCAAGGGCGCAGTGTGGTGGCCACAGGATTGCCACTTGTCGCCTGGCGATTTCATCGCAGCCCTTCGAAAATCGATCACCGCAAACGGTGGCACCTTCATTCGCGGCGAAGCCAAGACCATTGAGACCGACGGTGACCGGATCACCAGTGTGACGACGACTGACGGGCAACGCCACGAGGCTGAAACGATGGTCCTCGCCGGCGGTATCGACACGACCGATCTCGCCCGGCAGGTTGGCCTCGCCCTCCCCATGCAAGGGGGCAAAGGATACTCGGTCACTCTTCCCGAGCCCGTTGCCAATCCCCGGCTTTGTTCGCTTCTCAAGGAAGGACGGGTGGCGGTCACTCCGATGGGAGAGAAACTCCGCGTTGCCGGGACGATGGAAATTTGCGGCAAGGACACCTCGATTAACCGGACCCGACTGCAGGGAGTGATTGAATGGTTTTGTCGCTTCTACCCGCAATACACACCGGCCGATTTCGAAGGCCTTGACCCGTGGGTTGGACTTCGCCCTTGTTCTCCGGACGGTCTCCCCTATCTCGGGCGTGCTCCAAAAATCCCGAACCTCGTCATCGCCACCGGCCATGCCATGATGGGGCTTTCACTGGCTCCGGTGACCGGACGACTCGTCGCCGACCTCATCTCGGACAACAAGCCGTCCATCGACTTGTCCCAACTTGCACCCGCGAGGTTCTAAT
>JASFWU010000178.1:0-6051 GCA_050049035.1 Akkermansiaceae bacterium
CTTCCGGTTCCCGAGGGGACAACCCAAAGCGACCTCGATCGCCTTTCCCAACTCCTCGACCACACCAAGGCCAGTTCTCTGGTAATTGCCGGAGACCTGATTCATGCACACGACGGCCTGACTTCGTCGGTCCTCCGAAGATTCAAGGAATGGTTGGGCCAAATTGGCTGCCCGGTCATCCTCACTGAAGGAAACCATGACCGTCGATCCTCTCTCTCCCGTTCTCTCGGTGGGATTCAAATCGTCAGGGAGCAAATGATCGATAAGCTCCTCGTCACCCACGATCCCGAGGACCTGCCTGCTTCTCAGGCGGGATTGGCGGGCCACCTTCATCCGGGCATCCGCATTTCCGAGTCGCGACATTCCTCGATTCGCCTTCCGGCATTTCAGCTCCGGGACGAAAAACACCTCATCATGCCGGCATTTTCGGAATTTACCGGCCTCCAGATCATCAAACCGACTCCCGCCGATCGGTTTTTCGTTTCCCTTCGTGATTCCATCACCGAAGTTCCAACTAAACTGATTAGCTGACCGACCTCGCTCCAGAATTCTATGAAAACCATCGCCTTTTTCCTCACCGCCCTTTCCGCCTGTGCCACCGATTGGCCGCAATGGCGTGGTCCCGACAAAGACAATCATGCTCCGAAGGATGCCAAGCCGCCTCTCGAGTGGTCCGAGACCAAGAATGTTCGCTGGAAGACTCCCATTCCCGGCCGGGGACACTCCACTCCCATCTTTGTCGGAAACAGCATCTACCTGACCACCGCGGAGGCGGAGAAAGGAACCCAATCGCTCCTTTCGCTCGATCGCAAGACCGGCAAAGTGAATTGGGCCAAGGTCATTCACCAAGGAGGACTACCCAAACAACTTCACCCCGAAAACTCACCCGCCTCGGCCTCGGCCCAGTGGGACGGAAAGCACATTCTCGTCACCTTCCAAAACCAGGAGCAAATCAAGGTCACCGCGGTGACGCCAGCGGGCAAAATCTCCTGGTCGAAAACGGTGGGAGCTTATCGGCCCACCTACCCCTTTGGCTACGGCTCAACTCCTACCCTTTACAAAGACTCCCTCATCGTGGTGGTCGGAACCGACAAGGGCGGCTTTCTCTGCGCGCTCAAAACATCCGATGGTTCGGAAATCTGGCGCACTCCCCGCGCCGGTCATGACTACTGGGCCACTCCCGTCGTCGCAACGGTATCCGGCAAGGAGCAGCTCCTCATTTCCGGAGTGAACAAGTTTTCCAGCTACCAACCGGCCACCGGAAAACTGAACTGGGAGGCCGACGCGGGCGCCAAGTCGATGTGTGGCACCATCGTTTGGACCAAGGATATGATTTTCGCCAGCGGCGGCTTTCCCGAAAAGGAAACAGCCGGCGTGAAAGCCGATGGTTCGGGCAAAAAAGTCTGGAGAAACACAGTGAAATGCTACGAGCAATCGCTGCTTTCCCACAAAAACCTGATCTATGCCCTCGCCGATGATGGACGGGCCCACTGCTGGGATGCTGCCACCGGAGCCAAAAAGTGGAGTGAAAAGATTGGCCGGAGTGGTGTCATGGCGTCACCGCTTGCCGTCGGCGATTTGGTCTACGCCACCCTCAAGAATGGCTCGACGGTGATCTTCAAGGCCAATGGAGAAACGTTTGAAAAGGTGGCGGTGAACCAACTAGGCACCGATACCTACGCCTCTTTGGTTGCTCTCGACAAGCAACTCTTCGCTCGCGTGGGCAAGTCCAAGCTCGGTGAAAGGCAGGAGTTTCTCTACTGTTTGGAAAACAGTTCCAAATAGCCTTTCCCTTCGTGGGGCCTTTTTTGACTCGCTCCGGAACCTCCCGTTATTCGCGAGGTGCCTCTACTCCTTCAGTTTGGACTGGAACAGGATCTGGCTTGTCGTCCTTTGCCCCGATGACCACGAAGACGAGGACTCCGATCACAATCATCAGGACGATCAGGAAGAGCGACTGCATGATGGCCATGTTGCGCTGAAGACGCACCATGGTGTCACTCACCTTCTCCTCGGAGGTTTGCACCTTTTGGAAAAGATTTTCCATCCGGATGTCGGAATCGCGCATGCGCTCCTGGACCCGGTCGAAGGTCTTCATGGTGGCCCTGCCGGTGTCATCCATGCCCTTGAGCGTGTCATTGAAGCCCTCCATGGACTCGACGAGCTTCTGCTCTTTCGTTCCGGAATTCTTTAATTGTCCGTGAATCTCCTTCAGAGCCTTTCCGACCGTGCGCTGGGACTTGCTGAAGCTTTCCAGACCCTTCATGGCCTCTGGCAGGTGTGACAGGGAATCACGAAGGATCAGGTTGTTCTCAGTTTGAGACTGCAGCTGCTTGCTGATGGCCCGAACCAAGTCGACCATTTCCAGATAGCCTTCGGAAACTCTCGCGAGCTGCTGGTCCCGCTTTGACGAACGACGCCAGAAGGCCCATCCCCGTGATGGAGGTTCCGGTTTGAAAAGCTCGCGACGTCGCTCGCGCTCCTCGTCCACGACCTCCATTTCATCAGCCTCACTCTCACGGGCTTTGGCAACCAAACCGGCGACCACCGTTGCGTCGGGAAGATTGGCACCGGCTTTTTCCTCGTCTTCGGACTCTTCGTCTTCGGACTCTTCGTCTTCGTCGCTCTCAACCTCGTCTTCATCGACGACTTCCTCGTCCTCCTCAGGAAGACTCTCAGCGAGAATCTCCAAAACCGACTTCTCCTTTTCGCCCTCTTGGTCTTCTCCATCCTCCGAAGCGGCAGGTGCCAGGGCTTCTTCCTCCCCCTCGGAATCAGCAGCGGAATCTTCGTCCTCCTCTTCTCCGTCCGCCGTTGGGTCGACCGGAGTCTCTTCGATCTCAGCGCCCTCTTCGTCGGCTGCTTCGCTCTCTTCCAACTCCTCCTCCACCTCGGCAGCCGCTCCTTCATCAGAAGCCTCCTCGTCGTTCTCCTCGGGTTGGCTCCCGGCGATTTCGAGACCAGTTTCCTCGCCGTCCCCCTCTTCAGCTTCGTCTTCCGAAGAAACCGGCTCTGTTTCCCCCTCCTCTTCCTGGAGAGGATCGTCCGCTGATTCGGAGTCATCTGAAACTTCCTCACTCAGAATCGGAGCATCCTCCAACTCACCGGATTCCTCAACCAACTCGCCGGATTCCTCATCCGATTCATCCACCCCGTCTGACTCATCATCCGACTCTTCACCCGACTCCTCAAGGATCGCATCAGCTTCTTGAGAATCATCTTCGGTGACCGCAAGAACCTCGGCCACCGATTCCCCGGCATCATCTTCTTCCTCTTCCTCGGAGCTCGATTCTTCGGAGGTCGCTTCCTCCGAAACATCACCGCTTTCTTCCTCGGGCTGAAGAACCGGGATTTCCTCCTCTTCAGAAATCGAGGGTTCCGAATCATCCGCACGGTCCGCTCCCCAGAGAATCTTATGGTTTTCCTCGTCAATCGTCTCGTCGATCGACTCATCAGGCGTCACTTCCGGTTCACTCTTGTTTCCATAAACAGCCTCGGCACTCAGCATCACCGGCTTCACCTTCGGAGCGGAAAATCCAACCGTGCTCAAGCCGATGGCAGGGACCGGGTCCTCTTCTTCCACCGCAAGGCGCTCGCTTTCCACTTTGGCAAAAATTGAAGCCACGTCTGGCCCCGAGAGCCCGGACTCGTCCTCGCCGGAGGTTTCCTCAGTCCCGGACGGGCTGTCGCCGGATGGCATAAACCGGGCGTCGTCGGTTTCCGGAACGGTTGCTTCTTCGAGGTCGGACTCGGCTTCCTCTGCAACCTCCTCCAGCTCGTCGAGAGTGGATCCGGGAACGAGCGGCGTGAATCCAGGAGGCAGGGTCACCGGAGGTTTCGGAATGACGACCTCCTCGTTTTCCAAATCATTGCTCTCGGGCTTCTCGCTGCTTCCAAACTCGTTCATCTGTGGTCCGTTACTACACTGCACACCCAACGATTTCAAAAAAAACCATAAACCCGGCTGACAATTTTTCAGAGGGACTAAGAATCGCCCCGACGCTGGTTGCCATGACCCCTCACGAAGCTCTCAAACACCACTTTGGACATCCTGACTTTCGTGAGGGCCAGCTGCCGGCGATCGAGTCCCTTCTGGCCGATCGTTCCACTTTGGCGGTTTTTCCCACAGGGGGTGGAAAATCCCTGTGTTACCAGTTGCCGGCTCTCCTTTTTGACGGACTCACCTTGGTTGTTTCACCCCTGATTGCCCTGATGAAGGATCAGGTCGATGCCTTGGTGGGACGGAATATCGCGGCGGCCCGGCTCGACTCCACGCTCACCCGGGACGAAACACTCGACCTCTATCAACAGCTCGAGCGGCAGGAGCTGAAGCTCCTCTACGTGGCTCCGGAACGACTGGCCAACCAGGGCTTCCGCGCCCGCCTTGCCAGGATCAAGATTTCACTTCTCGCGGTCGACGAAGCCCACTGTATTTCAAGCTGGGGGCACAACTTCCGGCCCGACTATCTCAAATTGAGCCGGTTTGCCGAAGAACTGGAAATCCCGCGTGTACTGGGACTCACAGCCACTGCCACTCCACAGGTCGCGGAGGACATCCGCTCACACTTCAAGATCTCCGTCGAAGACCACCATCAGCTCACCTTTTATCGACCAAATCTTAATCTCGTCGTCACTCCCCTGGCCGACCGGGACCGTCGGACCCACCTCCTCGAGCGGCTCAAGAACGCGCCAAGCCAATCGACCATCGTCTACACCACTCTCCAGCACACGGCCGAGTCGCTGGCCTCGTATCTCAAGAAAAACGGCCTTACCGTCCGCCCGTATCATGCCGGCCTTCGCCCCGAAGCTCGGGCCGAGATCCAGGAAGCTTTCATGTCCGGTGAACTCCCGGTCATTTGTGCCACCATCGCTTTTGGAATGGGAATCGACAAACCCGACATCCGTGCGATTTACCACTACAACCTTCCAAAATCTCCCGAAAACTACACCCAGGAAATCGGAAGGGCCGGCCGAGACGGTAAACCGGCCCACTGTGAATTGCTTGCCTGCCGGGATGATCTCCGGACCCTGGCCAACTTTACCTACGGGGACACCCCGCAACCGGACTCCCTTCGTGCCATTCTTCGGATTCTGATCGACCAGCCCGGAGAATTCGACATTTCCACTTACGAGCTATCGCGGACTCACGACATCCGACCGCTGGTCATCAACACCCTTTTGACCTACCTGGAGCTCGAAGGGCTGATCGAGGCGACTTCGCCGTTTTACTCAACTTACAAGGTGAGGTTTGTCCGTGATCTCGATCACCTTTTGTCGGGCTTCGATCAAAACCGCCAGCAGTTCCTTCGCCGATTGTTTGACTCCGGCAAGAAGGAATCCCGTTGGCTGGAGATTCACCCCGACCAGTCTTCCCTCGCCCTTGGTGAACCCAGAGAAAAGATTGTTGAAACCATCACCTACCTCGAAACTCTGGGCGATCTGGTCGTCAAACCAGCAGGCCTGAGGCAGGGATACCGACTTGCCCGTAAACCAAAAGAGCTCAAGGAAATCACCCAACGACTCATTGACCTCTTTCAACACCGGGAGGAATCCGAGACCGCACGGCTTCATCAGATTGTCGATTATGCACTTGAGCCAGGCTGCCTTTACTCCGCTCTTCTGGCGATCTTCGGAGAAGCCCATGAACCTTGCGGGCATTGTTCGCGCTGCCTCGGCGAGCCCCCTCCCGAAGAGCTTCCAGGGTCATCCGAACCAGAGATCATGCCGGAGGACCTTGCCCTGATTCAGGATCTCATTGATGAAAAACACTCCGGCCTGCGCAGCCCGAGGCAACTTGCCCGCTTCCTTTGCGGAATGACTTCCCCTGCCACCTCATTCGCTTGGTATCTCCCCGCCGGAGCTCGTCGCAAGCAGCGCCTGACCTCCCACGATGCCTTCGCACTCCTGGAACATCACGACTTTCAGACAGTTCTCGCCCAGTGCCAGTCGCTCATCATTCATTGAGCGGCCGAACAAGAATCAAAAGAAACTCGCGCGATGAAATTTTCGTGGCATTGAATGCCGCAGTGAAACATCTTCTCGTTCTTCTCC
>JASFWU010000179.1:0-6039 GCA_050049035.1 Akkermansiaceae bacterium
CGGTGGAGCAAGCGCTCGCAAAGCGGGAAAAAGGATGGGTGGCCCGCTTTAAGCCTCTGATCCTGCCGATGATTGCCGATCTGGGCCCAGCACTTGAAAAGGAACCTGAAACAATGGATGAGTTGATGACTCCAGTATTAGAAATCCTAACCAAGATAGTAGGTTCGGAGTAGTTGGGACTATCTTCGGCTTGTTTCCATCTTTTCCTCGATCTGCTTCAAGAGAGCTTCGGTTTCGGCCAATTCCTCGGTGCGAATGCTCATGCCGGCATCAGCGAGAGTCTTTTGCCTGACGGCTGCCTTTGCGTCCGCGAGGGCTTTTTCCAGCTCTCCCGTGGCAAGGTAGACCCGTGCCCGGCTTCGAAGATGGGAGAGGCTGACCTTTGGCTGCTTGTTGGTTTTGCCTGGATCGCCTGGAGGTGGGGGCGGTGCGAGGGTGAAGATCAGGTCTTTGGCGTCATCGAGACGCTGTTCTTCGAGATACTGGAGAATCGTTTGTTCATCGTGCCATTCGAGGCAGTTGGTCACCATCTTCCCCCGGGCTTTGGTTTGCATTGAAAGTCCGGAAACAACTCGTGCAATTGATCCATCAGGTCGAAAGATGACGAGATTGGTCGTCTCGTCCTCCGAAAGGATTCCAAGTTGATTGATGAGAGGATGATTGCTTCCTCCCGGAAAGATGACGACGGGACAATCGAGAGGATTTTTAGCGAGATAAGTCCGGGTGGCTTCGTCCTCACCCATTGTGAGCGCCACCACAACACGGAGGTCTTTCACGGGGCGTTGCTCGACATACTTGAGCAAGCCGCCGAGATCCCGGTAAAGAGGAGCCCGCTTATCGGCGACCGGCTGACCGTTGACGAGGAGAACGGTCCATGTATCGGGAGACGGTGGTACGACTGTGGTCGGCTTGCCAGTTGGATCGGGAAGGATGATTTTCGGGTGACGGCGGGCTTCCTCAGGTGCACCAAAAGAAAGGGAGTAGTCCTGACGCCAACCGAACGACCGGCCGGAAACAAAGGGAGCCCGATAGAGCTGGTAGCGTTGATAACGGTTGAGGAGAAACGAGCCGAATGTCCACATCATGGGATGCTCGATGGAACTCTTGAGAATCTTTCCACGATAGAGTTCATGGAGTCCCCGGTCACCCCGGTCGAGGGCGAGTAGAGAGGCTGCTGCAAACACAGAGGATCGTTCCTCGAAGTCCTTACAGCCTTCCAACAGTTGATCAATGACCTCCCCTGTATGGGCTTCCTCCGATCGGAGTGAATGACGAGCCAGGCAAAAGCGGGAAATGAGACCGGCTCCTTTGGGAAGTGGTTGCTTGAGATTGGTGGCAGCTGTTTTGACCGCGGCCTGCAAATGGTCCTGGTTGCCAGTGAGTTTCCAAAGCCCCATTCGGGCAATGATGATCCGGTTGTGGACGAGCCATTGGTCGGTTGCTTCGGGGTGTGAAGAGAGGGCGGCCTCCCCGAGTTCGATGGCTTTAAGGTAGTTCGCTTTCATCTCCGGAAGTTCGAGGCGGTAGCGAAGTGGAGGAGGGACAAAGCAGTTTTGGATTTCCTCGAGCGTTGCAATCGGAATGGAACGATCGTCGCGTGGGAGGGAAGTGGCGGGACTTTTGGCGACGGGAAGGCTGGCTTTGATTTCAGGAGGGAGAGAAGGGTCGAAGGCACTGCCTGATGCGGTGACAAAAAAATCGCCGGTGGTGATGGAGAGGAACTGATTGACGAAGCGGGGGCGGGTCCAGGAGCGGGCGAGACTTGAACTGATCCAGCGGGAGTAGTCCGGAATGGCGGAAGTGGTGCCCGATGACCTGCGACTGGCCCCGGCCATGTAGAGTGCGGCGTAGCCTGTCGGGCTCAAAGTGATCATCGCCGGAGTGCGACGGGCGAAGGCCTTGCAATGGGCGTTGCCCGTTCCCCCGGGAAGATGGAGAGCAGGCCAGTCCACTCCAAGATCACGAAGGATTTTCTCCCCGGCATCGGGAAGCTCATCAATGTTGATGCTGATGATCTGAAGTCTGCCAGTGACCTCCGCTTTTTTTTCCTCCCAGGCCTCGACCAGAAGCTCGAGGGTTTCGAGCCCCCCGTTTTCGCGTGACCAAAAATAAAGGCCGGTGGAAAGACCCAGGGTGTCCGAGGGAAAGTGGGAGGTTTTGCCGTCGGAGCGCTGAAAGGTGCCACAAAAAGGTGCACCGAAGATCTGTCCGCCCAGCTTGTCCCGTTGAAAGGCGATCATTTCGAGGTCGCCGGCGAAGCGGGTGGACAGCTCGTTCCGGATCTCGCGGATGAAAAGGTGGTCGCCCAGCTCGAGGGCCATCACGAGGGCGACCCTCAGCATCTTGGCTTCTCCCGGGGTGTCCCGGTACCGTTCGATCAGCGGGCGAAGAGCCGCGATGCGGGCCTTCCTCCCGGCGCTGGACCGTGCAAGTTTGGTTTGCGAAAGCAAAAGATCGGCATCGATGCGGAATTCCGCATAGGAGTCGGGAGCCTTGGCCAGAAGGGCAGCTGTTTCGAGAAGGTTCTTCCGTGAAGGTGGGCTTTTCTCCAGGGCAACGAGAGTCTTTTGGGCTTCAAAAAGAAGAGTGATGATCTCGAATCGATTGGGTGCTTCGGGATGCGCGTTGAGGAGGGAGGTGGCATCGCGGACCATCCTTTTGATGGCGAGGCGTTTGCGGGCTTGGGAGCTGGCTTTCCGGTGAGAGTCGAATGCCGTCTTCAGTTCAGCAATCCTTTCCTCGCTGACCGGTGGTGCGGCGAAGGCGGCGGGAACATCTGAAAAAACAAGAGTAACGGCAAGAATCCAGACACCCGAGCGTCGGAAGCGAGAGAAACTGATCATGCGGGGGGATCGTTTGGCGGGGGCCCGGACTTACTTCACCGGCTTCAACTGAAACTCCTTGATGGTGACACCGCGATTCGGAGCCCGGCAGGTGAACATGAGGGTGTTCCGGCCTTCGCGCAGCTCCATCACCACCGGATCGGTGATTCCCCAGAGTCCTTTGGTAAAGGGAAGGGGCATGTCGATGAGGGTTCGTCGGTTGACGCGAAGAATGCTGGTCTGTTTTGGTGAAACGGTGGCGACCTTTGCGGTGAGTTGGTATTTGCCGGCTGCAGGAACTTCGACGGAATAACGGATGAGCTCGGGACGTTGTCCCAGACGGGCGTAGTGGATCTGGGTTCCACTGTCCCAACTCTTCATGAAGGCCACCTTTTCCGTGCTGTTCTTCGGGCGATCGCAGGCCGCGGCCGGAATGGTCAGGGAACCGTCAGCGTTTTTGACGATCGTCCGGTCTCCTTCCGGAATCTCAATCTCTTCACCCTTTTCGTCACCGAGAAGCTCATCGGATTCCCCGAGCTTCATCCCGCCGACCAGTTCGAGGGCTTTGATTTCGGCATCCTTGACGATCACCCGCTTGATGAAGTGGGCGAAGCCATCCCAAAAGCCGCCTCCTTTTCCATACTGCCGCAGACTCACATCCTCCTGGCCCAGGGCATCTCCAATCCACTGGGCACGGAGGACCTTGAGGTAGTCACCGGAGTGTTCGCGGGCCTGTGAATCGAGGAGGAAATCGAGTCCACCCTGCGGACCACACCAGGCCATCGACCACCAGGCACCCAGGCAAATCACCCATCCATCGGGGGTCCAATGACTCAGGGCGGCGTGGCCCGTTTGAGTGGAGGCACGGGTGGGAATACCGAAGGCCCGCGTGGTGAGTCGTCCGAGGAAGGCACGGCGACCGCACACGCCGCCGAGGGCCACTTCCATTTGCGCCCGGGAGCCCAGCGTCGGGTCGCTGGTCGTGCTGCAGTAGGGAACGTCGCTCTTGATGAAGCGAACGTAGCGCCACTTGTAGTCTTCCATCGAGATGTGGTCGGGCCGGTAAATCCGCATCATTTGGCGGGCCCAGGTGAGGTCATCGTTGCTGTATTGCGAATCAGTGATGAAGCGGCATTCCCATGTCGTCATATCCTTGAAGGCAGGGTCAAGTTCGTCATTCATGAAGGCCTTTTCGTAGTGAAGGAAGCGGGGGACTTGATCGATGTCGGAGCGGGTCCGGTGGACGATACCGTGAATTCCTGACTCCGGTTTGCCATTGAGCCAGGGCATTTGAAGGGCCGTGCCAAGAGCCAACCGTTGAAGAATACTTCCTTGTTTCCGGGCCTTTTCGCTTTTGGCCAGGATGGCTTCGTAGATCTGCATCGCTTCGCCGTATTCCCCTCCGTTGGCCCCGCCGGCGAGAGCCATCTGACGCATCAGGGCGGGATCGGCAAAGAGCTTGTCGAGAAGAGCGGACTGGTCTGTTCCGCTTTGGCCATATTCTGCCAAACCACGCGGGGTGGCATGATTGAGGATGGCAATTTTAATGAGCGTTTCATCAAGGGTGTCCTTTCCGAGAGTGCTCTCGAGGTTTTTGAGCAGGGAGCGGGTCTGCACGAGGACGGACTCTTCAGCCCGGCGGATGTTTTCCTCGTGCTGGGCCCGCGCTTTGGCATCCGCCGTCTCGGGGAGAGGGGCAATTCCGTCGAGGGTGGCTCGGGCATCGAGAAAGGCCTTTTGTGCGGCCGGGTCGATCACTGGAAGCCTCTTGGAGATCTCTCCGCTCAGGTCCTGCAGCATGGTTTCATACTTGGCCAGAAGCTCCTTTCCACGGTTGGTGAGGGGAATCTCGGGCGCGTTTTTCTTGCCAACCGCAAGAGAGATGGAAGCGAGGAGAGCAAGTGGGGCCCAAACAAATGGGACAAGGAAGGATTGGAGCTTCATCATTGAGTCCCCGGATTACGATCAAGCAAACATCGTCCTTTCGAGCCCTTCGCCCTGCCTCAGAACGATCAAGCGCAATGAAGCAGCACCTTGGGAACCAAAATGAGGCGGAGGGGAAATCAGGATCACTCGTAAAAACTGGAAACTTCATCCTTGAATGAATGCAATTCAATGCAATTATGGGGACCATTCATTGAAATTATGAAAACATCACATGCAATCGTTCAGGGCCTTTTCGGCTTGGCATCAGTAATGCCCTTGTTGCCCGCCGCTGAGACGCTCCTTCAGGATGGGGACTTCGAAGGGGGGCGGGGAAGCTGGGAAGAGATCTTCGGGGATGGCTCGACGCTCTATGAGTATCCGGAGAGTGACGGGAATCCCGGACGGTATGGAGTGATGGATAACGCCGGTGGATTCGGAATCTGGGTATCCAACTTCAACCAGCCCATTCTCCTCACCGAGTTGGGCCTCTCGACCGGACAAACATATACCTTCAAACAGGACATGAGAATCTTGTCCGGATCGAGCATCGGGGGATTCAAAGTCGATTTCTTCAGTGGGACAAATTTCAGCGGGTCGACCGGCGATTTGTTTCCGGCTCTTATTGGCGATGGATCCACCTGGGAAACTTATTCGTTTGACGTTGGGATCCCGTCCGGCGTCGATGGGATCAAGGTGGTGCCTTTGTGGGGGGCAAATTCCCGGGTGGGCTACGACAATATTCGGGTCGACACCACACCTCCGGTGGCGCCCACCGAGATTCCGGATGCTGATTTTTCCGCCGGAAACGGGAATGACTGGGAACAGTCAAGCGGCGGGGGAACCTTTGTCTTTGATTTCCGGACCACGGATGGAAATCCGGGCGGGCATGCGGTGATCGATCATTCTGCAGACGACGGCGGCTGGGGCGTGCTGGTGACCAACAATGGAACAGCTTTGCCGCTCAGCGGTCTGGGTTTGAGCGCGGGATCAACCTACCAGTTCAGTGTCGACATGAGGCTCTTCGGGGGCGCCCGGATTGGTGGGCTCAAGGTGGACTTTTTCAATGGTGCAGCCGCTGCCGGATCGACCGGGGATCTTTTTCCTGCCCTGATCGGAGACGGAACCACGTGGGAAACTTACGACTTTCAGGTGAACATTCCCGAGACTGCGACTGCGATCAAAGTGGTCGGGCTCTGGGGTGCAGGATCGGTGGTGGGATTCGACAATATGACCTTTGACCCCACACCAATCGAGGTGCCGCCAGTCGTGGAAATCCCCAATCATGCATTTG